>DASTFG010000521.1:0-7125 GCA_035708785.1 Anaerolineales bacterium | reverse complement strand
GAAAAATGAGGATGGCAACGAACGCAGTTGATAGGCGTGTGCCATCTCACCTGTCTCATCGAGGAGAACGGGGAAAGTCAGGCCCTGTTCGTCGAGAAATGGCACGACCGCCAACGGATCATCCTGGTACGTCATGTTGACTGCGAGGACGGTAAAGCCCTGCTCTTTGTATTCATTGTAGACTTTCTCCATGGTCTGCATCTCAGCCCGGCAAGGGGGGCACCACGTCGCCCACAGATTGATCAATACCGCCTGGCCGCGCAAATCGGATAACTTCATAGTCTCACCTGCCGGTGTTTTCAGCTCGAAGTCTGGCGCCAGGAATCCCTGATGCGGCGCAGGGATATTTCCCGAGGTGGATATTCCAATTTCGTCCGCGCTTGCCAATATCCAGATCAATCCCAGAAGTAAAATGATCGTATAAACGATCCGGCGTTGAATTGGTTGCATTACAGTCCTTTTTCGGCTACACTCGTATTGTAGGTCTCTTGCACACGATTCTTACAAGCTTCGCATGAGCTCGTCTTCTGCATTCGTCGGCATTCATCTCTCCACGGCACGCAAACCGCTCACCTTTGCGCTGCTCGATCAGGATTTAAGTTTGATCCAGGTTGCAGACGGTCAAATCGAGGAGATCGGCACAGTCCTGTCCGAGCCCGAATCAGCGATAGTTTGTGTTATTCCGCGGGCAAAACCGACTTCCACCAAATTCGCGAAGATATTTTCTATCTTTCAGAAGCAGCTTGCGGAGCTGTCGTTTCAACCATACTCTGCCACGAGCGCCGCGCGCCTATGGTTTCAGAGCCATGCCGACGAAGCTTTCCGCGCCCTTCTTCAGCATAAGCTGTTCTCTCGACGGACACTGGAGGGCAGGATTCAGCGTGCCTTGATCCTATACGATCAAGGCCTGCAGATCGACGATCCCATGGAGTTCTTCGAAGAAATCACGCGTTACAAATTGATGCAGGGTATTCTCCCGCTCGAAATTATCCATTCTGCGAATGAGCTGGATGCGCTGGCAGGGGCCTATCTGGCGTGGATGACAGCCAATCGTTCGCAGCAGATTCGCGTCAGGGGGGATCTCATTCTCCCAGTACAAGGATAAAACTCTCACGCAGATGAAAATCAGGTTGCGGCCCAGGGTGGACGAGCGCCCAGTACGTTTCGCGTCCGTCTTTTGCCCGGACGACGGCGGCGATCCCAAGCTCCTGTTTCTGTTCGGGTAGATCAAGCACGCTCAGATCGATCCCCGCCAAAAGGCTTATGCCATTCGCAACTTTTTGTACATCGAAAGGCAGCTGCTGAATCCGCGTCTCCTCCTGAAATCCGACCCTTCGGTATGCCTCCATCCGGTAGACATTCCAATCTCCTGAGGGGGATATGTTGAATTCCCAATACTGCAGCGAGTCTTTTATTGCCAGAAAGAGTTCAAAGCACGTGCCTTTCCACAGCTCATCTTTGCGGGCCGGGCTGGCGGATACAGCCGGTAGGCGTATGGACTCTATCTTCCCGGCAAGCGTATAGCGAATGGCGAGCGTATTGTTTTGACGGGAAACTGTTCCCTTGATCGTAATGTCCGGGATATTCGTGTGATTGAAGCAGATCAAAGAAAAAGCTCGTTCCATCACACTGCGCGCGTTACCATGCTCTGGATGATGTTCCGGATGTCTGTTTCATGCGTCTCTATGGATTCGGTCAATTTAAGTTGGACCAGGGCGCGCTGTAGATTGTGTTCGGGATGTTTTACCTTGAAGTAGATGTTCCCGGCCAGGTGGTCGGTCAGGAATCGGATGCCCAGCTCAAACGTGAGCAGCCGGATCGAATCAAAAAGATATCGATAGTCGGCTTCGGTCAGGAAGTGGCGCGCCTGGGTCAGATATCCCTCCAGGATCGCCGCGCCGATGTCCAGGTCGAAGCGAACCGCCTCCCAGTTCTCGGTCTCCTCCCCGAGGGGATTGCAGCCGGACCTCATGCAGTCGCCGACATCGTAGTGGATCAATCCTGGTTTGACGGTATCCAGATCCACAAGGCTGATGGCGCGCCCGCTCGATGATTCGATCATCACATTGTTGACCTTTGGGTCGCCGTGCACCGGGCGGAGCCGCAGCCAACCCCGTGTGCGCGCCTCTTCCAGCACAGCTGTAAACCCGCGCCTTTTCTCCACCAAGGTAAGGCAGTGTTTCACCTCGGCGCTCGACTTGAACCCGTTTTGAGAGAGTACGCGGTCAAAGCTCTGGAGATAACGCGGCGTGATGTGAAAACCCTCAAGTGTATCGGCGAGCCGGTGGATCGGCAGATCGCTGATAAGATATTGGAATGTGCCGAGGGCATAACCCACCTCACGCGCGTGCGCGCTGTCTTGGATTGTATCAAAGGATCGCGCTCCCTGTACGTAACTGAGCGCCCGCCAGAAGTTCCCCTCAGCGTCGACATAAAAATCCTGCCCGCCGCAGGATGGAATGACACGCGGCATCTCCCAGCGATGCGCTAGCGCCTCCTCATGTGCACGCCTGCGCATGTGCTCGGTAAAGGCTCGCATGTTCTGCATGATGAGCGTTGGCTGTTTGAAGACCTGGGTATTGATCCGCTGTAACACCAACTGGCTTTCTTCTGCGGTATCCGCATCAAGCCACACCAGATAGGTGTCGTTGATATTGCCGTTGCCGAATTCACGGACCTCGAGGACCTGCCTGAACGACGCGAACTGCTCCGCGATCGACGCGTAATGGTGCAAGTGCATTCTCCCGGATGCTGAAGTATATTCGAGATTATATCGCCGTTGGCCCAATGGTAAAATGGAGTATCCCATATGAACAGGTTACATATATGACAGATGATCTTCAACTCCGTGCGATCAATACCATCCGCTTTCTTTCGGCGGACGCGGTACAGCAGGCGAATTCGGGGCACCCGGGGCTGCCCATGGGCGCCGCGCCGATGGCATACGCGCTATGGACTCGTCATCTGCGCCATAATCCGCGCAACCCCAAATGGCCGGGACGTGATCGCTTCGTCCTTTCGGGCGGACATGGTTCGATGCTCCTCTACTCTTTGCTGCACCTGACCGGTTACGATTTGCCGCTCGAAGAGATCAAGAACTTCCGCCAGTTCGGCAGCAAAACGCCAGGACACCCCGAGTATGGATTGACGCCGGGCGTGGAGACAACCACCGGGCCGCTCGGGCAAGGATTCGGCCAGGGTGTCGGCATGGCAATTGCCGCTTCGCATCTCGCGGCGATTTTCAATCAACCGGGGTATGAACTGATCGATCCCTTTATCTACGGAATCGTCACAGATGGCGATTTGATGGAAGGCGTTTCGGCGGAGGCCGCCTCGCTGGCGGGGCATTTGCAGCTGGGACGGATCGTCTATCTTTACGACGATAATCACATCTCGATTGACGGCTCCACCGACCTGGCCTTCACCGAAGATAGAGGCGCACGCTTCGAAGCCTATGGCTGGCATGTCCAAAAGATCGAGAACGGCAATGATGTGGAAGCGATCGATGAGGCCATTCTGGCGGCAAAGTCCGATCCACGGCCGTCGCTGATTGCGGTCCGCACCACGATCGGGTACGGCGCGCCCAAGAAGCAGGGGACAGCCAAGGCCCATGGCGAGCCGCTGGGCGAAGATGAACTGAACGCCGCAAAAGAAAATCTGGGTTGGCCTCTCGAGCCGCGTTTCCTCATCCCGGGAGAGGTGCTAGAATTTTATCGCGGGGCAGTAGATCAGGGCCGCGAGGCAGAAGAGGACTGGAAGACGCGTTTTGAAGACTACAAGAAGAAATATCCGGAATTGGGTTCGGAACTGGAGCGCCGGTTGAAGGTGGAGCTGCCTGAAGGCTGGGATGCTGACCTGCCGTCCTTTCCCGCCGACGCGAAAGGGATCGCCACACGCGCTGCATCCGGCAAGGTATTAAATGCGCTGTCCTCGAAACTTCCGGAACTCGTGGGCGGGTCAGCGGATTTGACTCCTTCGAATAACACCAAGTTCGAGGAAGCCGGTGACTTTCAGAAAGATAACCGGACGGGCCGTTATCTTCGCTTCGGCGTGCGCGAGCACGGGATGGGCGCGGCCTTGAACGGCATGAATCTGTTCGGCGGCGTGATTGCTTACGGCGGCACGTTCCTGATCTTCTCGGATTACATGCGTCCTGCAATACGTATTGCTGCCCTCTCGCACATCCCTACGATTTTCGTATTTACGCATGACAGTGTGGGACTCGGCGAAGACGGACCGACGCACCAGCCGATCGAGCATCTTGCCAGTCTGCGGGCGATGCCGAATCTCACGCTGATCCGCCCGGCAGATGCGAATGAGGTGGCGGAGGCATGGAAGTTTGCGATCGCGCATCGTGAAGGGCCGACGGCCCTGGCGCTGACCCGGCAGAGCCTGCCCGTCCTTGATCGTTCTGTGACTGCGCCTGCTTCCGGACTCGCCAAGGGCGCCTATGTGTTGAGGGATTTCGGCGAGCCGGAAATGATCCTGATCGGAACCGGCTCGGAAGTCAGCCTGGTCTACGAAGCCGCGCAGAGACTCCATGAAGAGGGGCGCGGCGTGCGCGTGGCGTCGTTCCCGTCGTGGGAGCTGTTCGAGAAACAGGATGAAGCGTATCGCGAGTCGGTGCTGCCGAAAGAAATCACGGCCAGACTCGTCGTCGAAGCGGGTGCAAGCCTCGGCTGGGAACGCTACGCAAATTCCATGATCAACCTTGACCATTATGGCGCTTCCGCTCCCTATAAAGTGATCTTCGATAACTTCGGGTTTACGGTAGAGAATGTGATCGCAAAAGCAAAGGAGTTGAACTCGCGATGAATACGACGATGACAGGTCTTGCACTGATTGCTGTTGGGGCACTGACGATGGTCGGCGCTGCCCTGGACTGGGGGATCGTGTCACGGCCGGGAAAGCTGCTCAACCGGTTGCTGGGCGACGGCGCGGCCCGCGTCGTGTATTTCATTGGAGGCAGCTTTGTGTTTGTCATGGGTATCGGAAAGCTGACCGGTATCGACTGGTTCTAGATCAAGAGGCAGGATGAAAATTGCAGTTGGTTTTGACCATGCGGGGTTCCCGCTGAAAGAAACGGTACTCGAAGCTGTGCGGAAGGCCGGCCACGAGCCGATTGACTTGGGCACGCACAGCGCGGACCCTGTCGACTTCCCGGATATCAGCGAAAAAGTCGGGCGCGCTGTGCAAACGGGCGAAGCCGAGCGCGGGATTCTGGTATGCGGTTCCGGCATCGGCGCCTGTATCGCCGCGAACAAAATGAAAGGCGTGTACGCCTCGATCGCCCATGACACGTATTCCGCCGCGCAGGGCGTCATGCACGACGATATGAATCTGCTTTGCCTGGGCGCCCGCGTCGTAGGGCCCGAGCTGGCGGTGGCGCTGGTGAAGGCGTTCTTGAATGCCCGCTATATTGGCGATGACCCGGGCGGTGAAAGGCTGGCGCGGCGGGTCGAAAAGATCAGGAAAATGGAAGAAAGCTGAGCTTGAAACAGCGTGTGTCTTGTGAGGTGATTTCATGACTCCTATACAGAAACTTACGTCGCTCGGTCAGTCCCTCTGGATGGATAACATCCAGCGAAAACAGTTGGAGAACGGGGAGCTCAAAGCCATGATCGCACGCGGCGATATCCGCGGCATGACCTCGAACCCAACCATCTTCAACAACGCCATCGCGAAGACAAATGATTATGACTCCGCGCTCACGCCTCTCGCCTGGGCCGGCTGGGATGCCGAGAAGATCTTCTGGCAGCTTGCCATCGAGGACATCCGCGCGGCCTGCGACCTCTTCAGTCCGCTGTATGAAGAAACGAACGGCGGCGATGGCTTTGTCAGTATCGAGGTCAGCCCGGATCTGGCGCACGATACGGATGCCACGGTGGCCCAGGCGGAACAGCTCTGGGCCCGCGTCCGGCGGCCGAATCTGATGGTCAAGATACCCGCGACAAAAGAGGGAATCCCTGCCATTCGCAAAGCGATTGGCGTCGGCGTCAACATCAACGTTACGCTGATTTTCTCGCTCAGGCGCTATGCCGAAGTGATGGAGGCCTATCTCAGCGGCCTGGAAGATCACCTGGCTGCCGGGCACTCCATCGATCATATCGCTTCGGTGGCATCGTTCTTCGTCTCGCGCGTCGATAGCAAGGTCGATCCCAAACTCCCGGAGGATTCGCCTCTACGCGGTAAGGCTGCCGTTGCGAATGCGAAGCTTGCTTATGAAGAATTTCAAAAGACTTTTGTGGGCCGCCGCTGGGAAAATCTCAAGGTGAAGGGCGCGCGCGTCCAGCGCCCGCTGTGGGCCTCCACCAGCACAAAGAACCCGGCTTATCTGGATACGATTTATGTCGATAACCTGATCGGTCCTGAAACCGTCAACACGGTGCCTCCCCAGACCCTCGAGGCAATCCGCGACCATGGGAAAGCAGAAATCACCATCACGCGCGACCTCGATCAAGCGCAGGATACGATCGCGCAGCTCGAAGCGCAGGGCATTTCGATGGACGTCGTGACGCAGGAGCTGGAGGACGAGGGAGTTAAGTCTTTTGCGGATTCATTTGCGCAATTGCTTGAGACCATCGATGAACGAAGAGCGAAGGCCGCTTCGTCGCTCGGACCTCTGGCCGATTCCGTTTCCAAGCGGATCGCGCAGCTCGAGGCGGAATCTGTGCCGGCGCGCCTGTGGAGTCACGATCCCACCCTTTGGACAAGGGATCCCGAGGGACAGGCGGAGGTCAAAAAGCGCATGGGCTGGCTGGACTCGCCGGACAAGGCACGCCAACTCATTCCGGCTTACCAATCCTTCGCAAAGGAGATTCACGAGGCAGGCATCGTCCGTGTCCTTGTGCTTGGTATGGGCGGTTCCTCCCTGACCGCAGAAGTGTTGAGCTCGCTGCAAGCCGCGGCGGAAGTCGAGGCGCCCGTCTCTCTTGCCATACTGGATTCGACTCATCCGGACCAGGTGGCCTCGGCGGCTGAGCATTTTCCGCCCGATAAAAGCTTGTACATCGTGGCAAGTAAATCCGGCGGCACGGCGGAGATGAATGCCGCCTTCGATTACTTCTGGAAACTGAGCAACGGAGATGGGTCACGATTCGTTGCCATCACGGATCCCGGCACATC
>DASTFG010000520.1:0-4493 GCA_035708785.1 Anaerolineales bacterium | reverse complement strand
GGATCGGGAGTCGTCACGCCAGCCAGGATGAATCCGAGCTGGCGTGCCTTGTCCTTGATGATCTGTTTGAGGTCCTGCGTCACAAGTCTTACTGCACGATGATCTTCACGAAGATGATCTCGGGGAAGGTCACGCCTGCCGGATTGGACATCTGCCAGGCGCTCAAGTACTCGCCCGCCTCATCCGGCGCCCGGAATTGCACCGAGAGTTCCACCTCCTGCCCCGGCTGGACAACTTCGCTTAACGGCTGGAACTGCCCGGCCATTTGATTGGAATAGCCCGCATAGACAAGCTCATAGCCCGCGCCCCAGGAACAGGAACCGTTATTTTTTACTCTCCAGGTCTTGATGAAGTCCTGTCCCGGACTCATGGTCGTATTGTCAGGAACATTGACGTCCACCGTAGCCGGATCGATCGAAAGACTGTCGCATATAGCAATCGTGGTGCCGGAGGCGTCGGTAACCTGGGCAAATGGCTGCGAGGTGGCGGTCTCGGTTCCCTCAGGGGCGGGTGTCTCGGTTGGGAGCGAGGCCGTGGGGGTAAACGCTGCTGCAGTGAGTGTGAACTCTGAGATCACCGTACTGGCCGCGGATGTGCGGACAGCGGCAACATCAGGAGTAGGCTCGGTCTCCGTGGATGCCGGGGAAGGACTACAGGCAGCGATAACCATTGCGATGAAGATGATGGTGGCGATTGGTTTTAGATTCATAGAATCTTCCATCCTTTGAGATTCAGGTTACGGTTTCTTTACATCGAAATAGACGGAGAGGACAGTGCCAAAGTAGTAGCCTTTGTCATCTCGCATTCTCCAGTGTCCCTGGTACGACCCCTCGGCAAGCGGAGCCGTCAAGGGGACGCCAATATTTATCCCTGCCCCCGGGGCGACAAAGTCGCTGGCTTTCGTAAACTCGAAGTTCGCAGGGTCAATCGCCTGATCACCGCCAATGAAGACCAGTGCGTATCCCTCATCCCAGGTACAGTTGCCCGTGTTCCGGATCGCCCATTGCTTGATGAAATCCTCACCGGGGGCCAAAATCGCTCCATCGGGAATGGTGACATCGCCCTCGAAGACGTTGTTATTGCAGGCATCGCCTAGAGACGTGGTGGCTGCCGGTGCCGGAGCGACCGGCGAGGCAAGCTGCGTGAATCCGGCGACCGGGGTGGTGTTGAACGACAGCGTTGGAAGCGCTCCTGCAGATGTGGTAGGCAGTGCGTTTCCTGCCGTGGGCAATGCCGAAGTCGGCAGCAGTGCAGTAGGCAGAGATGCAGGCGTCTCCGTCGGAGACGAAGTGGGCGATGGCGCAGAAAGTGCGGTTTGCGTCAGCTGTGCGGAAAGCTGTCCCATCGCGGTCGCGACCGCGGCCGTATTGATCGCGTCGACGTCGAGGGTCGGCTCAGGCGTTGCTCCCCCACACCCTGCCAGGAGCAGCGCGGCGGCCAGCAAAATCAGCGATGACTTCCGCGACAAATCTCGAACAAACATACATTTACCTCCATGAGGTCTTCAGAGATAGGAACTGGAAGTACTTATCGTCTAAGTACTTCCAGGGCATTATATCGCAATAGAAGTGTCTAGGTGCCGAACATTACTGCGGGCCGGGTCACGGCGTGGCGGTCGGCGTTTCGGTGGCAGTGGCCGTGGGCGAAGGTGTGTGAGAAGCAGTCCCGGTGGCAGTTGCCGTCGGAGAAAGGATGGTTGTGGACGTCGGGGTTGCAGTAGGCGCCTGGGCACTATAGGTCGCGATGCGCGGGTTGACCCACAGGGCAAAATCCTCATGCGATGAGCCGTTTGTGAGAACGGTGAGTATGAATCTGACCCTTTGCCCGCTCAATGCGGTCAGATCTATATCGAGCGAGTTGTGCCGGCTCTCATACACCTCATGCCATTGACCGAGACTGCGGATGTTGCCGTTTCCGATCTGGTAGTCCAGGCGGAAGATCAGGTCACAGTCATTTGCCGTGTGCCAGCAGCCGATGAGAGCCTGAAAGCGATCGCCGGATTTTATATCGATCCCGGGATATTGGCCTCTGATCAAGCCGGTATTCGATCTTTCCGGATAGGTTAGCAGGCCGGGACCCCGCGAGTTGCCATCCTCCATTTGCGGTGCGTTGAGCCTCAGGACAAATCCCCGGTTGTCGCCTTCCGTGCCGGGACACGGCAGGTTCTGCGAAGCATTGCTCCAGGTGGCTTCGCAGACGTTGGCAGCAAAATCGTATCCCGTCACGACAAACCCGCTGACGCGTACATCCACATAGAAATTCGAATCAGCCGAGGTGCCTACGCCGAACAGGGCACCTGATGAGTTGCGGAGCTTCCAGTTGCCGCGATAGCGGCCGTCTGCATTGGGGGCGACCATATTCACGGAAATATCGATCGTCTGGCCGGGTGCGACGCTGCTCGGCAGGGATAGTGCGTCCGGCGCGCCGAGCTTTTCTCCGCTGACAAAGACGATTGCATAGGATGTCGACCAGGTGCATGTGCCGGTGTTTCTGATGCGCCAGGTCTTGGTAAATGGACTCCCGCGAGTGACGAGCGAACCATCCGGGTAGGTGACATCGCTCACGAAAGAGGCTGCATCGCACCGGGTGACGGGTTGGAGCGGCGGCACCGCGGTAAATGTATTAATGACGATCGGGCTGCCTGTGGGAATCGTCAATGTGCCGGTCGGCGAGGGCTGCACGGTCAAGGTAGTGATCGACTGTGTGGACATAGCCTCCAGCGTTTGCGCAGCCGAGGTATACAGGACGTCCAGTGTCGCCGCGGGCTGTGGCGTGGCGCCAGCAAAGGTACTGCACGCGAGCATGAATACCAGCGCAGACATCAGGAAAACGATTTTTTGGGAGCGTGTCATATGCATAAGTGCCTCCAATTCTAATAGGCCTTATTTAGACGCTCCAGGGAGGCATCGAGTTCCCGCAAAAAAGCCGGAGCGGTTTGCTCCGGCTCATAGTCGTCTGGTTTTCTTAGGGGCAGTTGTTCAGGAAGATAGCCTTACCATATTCCTGGTATTTGGGCATGGTGACGATGAATGCGATCCACCTGGGGTTGGGACTATCGCCTTTGCCAACCATCCATTCCCGCGAAATAGTCCGGGAGCCTGCCTCGGTGAATTCCATCATTCGCTTGCCGCTTTCATTTTCATCGCTCTGATTCCAGAAAAATTCAAATTCGAAGGGGCCATTTGTGGTGATCGTGGCGTTCACGGTATACCTCACATTGGTGGGACAGCCGATAGGAGGATCGCGCACAACTTCGTAGGTGACACTGGTGATACCATACTTCGGCTTTCTGTCGTCCGAAACCACTACCTGGACGTAAATCGGCTCGTCATACGGACCGACCCCAAAGTTGGCCTCCCAGGGGGTCTGCAGTTGCCAGTACCCCGTAAACGTGCCTTCTGTTTCAGGCGCTTTAAGGTAAATGGAAATCTCTTTTTGCTCTCCCGGCAGGATGGGCTCTGGAAGGGGGTATGAGACCAGGCCTCCCATCAGGTCGCCGCTTCGATAGACCAGCTCGTAGGAGGAGTCCCAGGCACAGGTGCCGGTGTTCCGGAATGTCCAGGTTTTCCAGAAGTATTCTCCGGGTCCCAGGATCACGCCGTCAGGCGGGTTTTCGCCGACCAGCGATGCGCCGATACAATTCGGGTCAGGCGGTGCGGAGACAAGCGTCGGTGCGCTGGTAGTCGTTGCTGCCGGGCTTTCCGGTGTCGCGGTGGGCTCAAGGTCCATTTCCGGTGTGATTGTTGGAATGCTTGCGGCCTCGGTAAGCGAATCGCGTGCCTGTACGGTTTGTGCAACGGCTGTCGAGATATCTAACTGGGTCTGAGACGGGGATCCGCATGCGGATGCCAGCCATACGATGCAGATCGATAGCTGCAATATTTTGTATTTGCGGTGACCAAACATTCAAAGTCCTTTCTGCTCTTCAGGGGGTGCCGGCTAAGCGGCACCCATTATACCTTTTCTAAAAGAAACGCCCGACACCTCTAGTCGGGCGCTCATCTTTTCCGGGATTGACCCATATGACCCAGTCCTATCTCGGGGAGCCATTTGCCGGAGGCGCAGCCCGCACATACCGGTCGAGGCCGGAACTTGTAGCTTCCACCTCGATATCCACAAAAAATGATGCGCCGTCTGTTCCGCCCAGGACCGGGATCAGCACACCGGACGCGTTGCGGATTCGCCAATAGCCGCGATAGGATCCGGGGGCGGCGGGCGCAGTCAGCGTGACCGAAATGTCCACTTCCTGCCCGGGGTTGACGGTTCCAATAGCGGTCGGCGAAGCCCCATTCATCTGGTCACCCCGATCGAACACCAGGGAGTATCCCGACCAGGTACAGGTGCCTTCATTCCTCAACCGCCAGGTCTTCATGAAAGAGGTCCCGGGAGCGTAGGTGCTGCCATCAGGTACGGTCACGTCGCTGACGAAGCGTGCCAGGTCACATTCCGGGGTGGCGGAAGCCGCCGCCGGGAACGTAGGAGCGGCGAGGGTC
>DASTFG010000519.1:0-2762 GCA_035708785.1 Anaerolineales bacterium | reverse complement strand
GGCGCGCAGCAAATTGGATGAAAAGCAGGCCCATTTTGACCTGATCGTCAAGCCGGAGCGGCGCGGTCAGGGAGTTGGCCGCCAGTTGTACCAGGATGCGGAAGAGGCTGCCAGGGCAGCGCAAGTCACAAGACTGCAAGTCAGGGTCCGGGATGACTGTCCGGCATGCCGGGCCTTCGCCGAACGGCGCGGCTTCACCGAGCGATCTCACCTGATCGCGATGGTGCTGGACCTGGCGGCGTTCGACGACAGGCCCTGCAGCGAGACCATTGCCCGCCTGCAATCGGAAGGGTTTCAGTTCACCTCGATGGAAGCCCTTGGAAATACCGAAGAAGCGCAGCGCAGACTCTACGCCCTGAACAATATGACGGCCATGGAAACGCCCGGTTCGGATGGCCGGCCTTCATGGCTTTCGTTCGCGGATTTCCAGAAAAATGTCTGTCAGGAGGCTTGGTACAAACCCGCCGGGCAAATGGTAGTCATCGACGCGGCCACTGGTGCCTGGGCGGCTATGAGCGCCATCACCCGTTTCGAGGGCGTCGACTACGCCTACAACCTGCACACCGGCGTGGACAAGCGTTATCGGGGCCGCAAGCTGGCGCAGGCCGTCAAAGTGCTGGCGCTGCGTTATGCCCGCGATGTGCTGCAAGTGAAGGAAGTTCGTACGCATCACAATGCGCTCAACGCCCCGATGATCGCGATCGACCGCAAGCTGGGTTATGCTCAGATACCGGGATTTTTCTCGATGGAGAAAAAACTCGAATAACAGATGACCGCAGGACTCCTCATCAAGGAAGTCGACCCGCAGGAAGAGGACGCGCTCGCCTTGCTGTATGAGGCCGCAATCGAAGCCCGTGCGCTTTATCCTGAGCTTCATCCGCCGGGCAGTCCCTGGCCGGAAAACACCCCGACGCCGGCCCGCGGGATTTATCTCGTCGCTTATCTGGACGGAGAACCGGTTGCCTGCGGCGCGCTGCGCCCGCTAGAAGAGACAGTGGCTGAGGTCCGCCGGATGTACGTCGCCCGGCATGCCCGCCGAAAAGGCCTGGCGCAGTCCATTCTCCGGGAGCTCGAGGCAGCGGCTGCTCGCTTCGGGTACAGAACCCTGCGGCTCGAGACCGGCTACCGTCAATTACCTGCCATGGCGTTGTATGAATCGTACGGCTTCCGGCGGATCGAGCCGTTTGGCGAATACAGCAACGACCCGACGAGCGTGTGCTACGAAAAGGATATCCAGGTTCCTTCATGAGGTTCTTTGGACATCATTTTAGATCTGAGGAGAAGGCGATGAATACGACTGAAAGCTCCACACGGAAGCCGGGCTGGTTATCCCTGCACAGGCGGCTGAGACTGGACCATTTATCGCCCCCGCTCCGCAACTATACGAGACAGGTACTGGGGGTTGCGCTATTTGCTTGTTTGATCATTTTTCTATCCGGGCTGGGCTTATATCCAATTGAAACACCCATTGAAATTCCGGAACGACTGAGTCCAATCCGCACTGGCGTTGCTGTGCCTTTCAGTCTCTTGTTCATGCTATTGGTGGCTCTGGGTTTTGTCGCGGGCGCCCTGATTTTTGCTTCCTATCAACCGGGCTGGAGGCTGCCTTTCCTCACTCGGCTCACCATCGGAGCGCTAACGCTGGCATTTCCCCTGTCTTTTCTGAGTGATTTCTTGCTCGTGAACGAAACAGGGATGGGTCCGGGCCTGATCCCGATTGGGATCATTTGGCTGGCGATCGGCTGTGGAGCCGCAACGATCCTCTGTGCGTTTATTTCATCATCCCGCGCCGCCCAATGGACACCCCGGTTTGCAACAGGGTCGTTCCTGGCAATGTCGCTTGCTTTTTTGATGTTCAAAGTATGGTGGGATACGCTTATCAACATGAACCAGATCAATCCGGAAACGATCGTATTCATCCATCTTCCCGTCGTAAACATTATTTCCTATCTAACGCCGTTCGTATGGTTGGTCGGGGTCATCTTTTTCTGGCAGGCAATCGCCGAGGTACGGATTTTTTCGCGCGAGATCGGCTTACGGATTGCCAATCGGGGGAACCGGTTCTCCTGGCTTCTGGGAGTCCTGTTTGCGGTTAAATTTACCTGGCTGGCGATTGGTTACTGGCCTGTTATCCGTGGGACGGCGGCAGGACCCTGGCTGGGGAGCCGGCAGGATGGACTGATCGCTTGGATGCTCGCTGCGCTTTTTGCGATTGCAGCCGGATGGTGGCTGACCCACACGCGAACGCCGGTCGATACGAATTCTGTTATCAGGACTACGACTTTTTTTACCGTCGGCTTTTTATTGTTGTTCATCGCGGCTTTCCTGTTATTTATTCCGGCAACTGTGATCTTAAGCCTTGGCCTGGAAAGTATGGGGTTAGCCCTGGGAGAAATCAGTAACGCGCTGGCAGGGTTTGGGATGGGGTGGACCTTTCTATTTGCGGCCCTGCTTCTGCCTCTGGGGCTGGTTTTCTTACGCTGGAAGAGATTCCGGTATCTTGGGCCGCTTTTCCTCTTGAGTGGGTTATGGGCATTGCCTTCCATCCTTCAGGTCCTCGTTCCCGGCTCTAATCTATCCTTCGAATATCTGACTTTCGATACGATGCTCACGATCACGCTCTTTGTCCTCGCAATCCTGGTCTGGCGCGGGAAGCAGCCCAGGGAACACCTTTGGATCATTACACTGGTTCTGGTCGTTTCCACCCTGACAGCGCTTGCCGAAAGCCTGATTCCCGCCCGTTATGCCTTTCTCGGCTATGC
>DASTFG010000518.1:0-6212 GCA_035708785.1 Anaerolineales bacterium | reverse complement strand
ATCTCGAGTATGCCTTAGGTATGCCAATCAGGATCGCACGCTTCGTCCAGACGGAACAATGTAGATGGACAAAATACGCTCTTTTTGGATGGAATGGACGAAGAAATACAGGATTGATCGGATGGAGAAGCAGTCCAAAAGCCGTTGGTTATATAAAAAGAGTTTCATGCAATGACTCAACTTGAGGACATGGATTTCATTGCGGTAAGAATACAGCACGAGCGGAGAGACCCGAACTCTCAACTTCAATGCTTAGCGGGATTGTGCAACAGTCCAAACCAACGGCTTTTTGGACTCAAAAAGCCGTTGGTTCGCTAAAAAGAGCAGAGTGGATTCTATAAAATTTCCTGACAAATAAATGAACTGACCGTCGTGCCTTCTGATCTTGGCACGACCATCAGAGCTACTTATGCGCTTACGTTTTAAGGGTGATTCTACGAGGCAGAAGAACTACTTCTTTATTGACTGCCGTACCTGCTCAACCATCTGGAGGATTGCTGCAACGGCAGCCTCCGGCTCGTCCGCTTGAATCGTGTGACCGCTATTTTTGGCAAATAACTGTTGGCTGTTGGATGACAACTCGAGCAGTTCCTTCTGCCACTGGGGCCAGCCTGGATTGGTGTTAAGTCTGGCGGTCAAAACAATCAGAGGCAGATCGCCAAAGGTCTTCACGGCATCTGCCTGCGCTAAAGAGGCCGGTACCCCTCCCAATTCGTTGGCAGACGTTTGCAAAGATTGTGTGCGAACAAATAGCGGATAGTAGGCTTCCTGACCGGCTTCCACACTGGAAGCAATGACCGGCAGTTTCACAATCAAGCGAGCGATTCCGAAGCGGGCCAATGCCGCTTGAAGGGAAAAAGGCTGTGATTGTGGGTCAGACTGAGATTGTGCCTGGACATATGGTTGGGTGGCTTGTCCCGGGTTCATCGAATCGATCAACACAACTCCGGCAACTTCTGATGCGTGTTCGCTCACAAATACACGTACAGACGTGCCTCCAAGCGAATGCCCAACCATTACATAGGGTCCTGGGACATTAGCGTTTTGCAGCAGGGTATGAAGTTCTTTTGCGAATTGTGCTGCGTCGCGTGGAAGAGGACCAGCTTCACTCCATCCCAAACCGGCCCGATCGTACGTGCAGATCCGCGTGGTCTTCGCAACTTCCTCTTGAACAGATCTCCACGATGTTGACCAATCCCCTTGCCCGGCGTCGATCACCACGGTGGGGCTGCCGCTGCCGGTGCAGTTGATGTGCAGGCGATAACCACCAACATCTACCAATTCCCCGGGCGGCGGGTAAGCCTTGGCATCAGCCGCCTTTGCCCCTGACTCGTAAATAACCCCTAATACCATCAAGCCGATGATCAAAGCGGCAATCCAGCCTAGCCAGATCAAACAGCCTCGCCTGCGAGGGTTAGGAATATCTGTTTCGTTCTGCTGATTTAACATTCGGAAGCCTCCATGCTAACAATATATGACCATTCCACGTTGTCTTATTTGTAGAGACGCTGTCCCTTTTATTGCCCACAAACACGCGGCGCCTTAGGAAATTATTAGGAGGCATTCGTGTCAGTGGAGCATTTTCGTATGTCAGACCATTCTTGATTATTCGTACGCTAAGGTATCTCTCACGGTGAGACGGGAGGCTCTTCGCGCGGGAAAGGCGCTTGCGATGGTTGCAAGGAAAAGTGTAAAAATGAGCCAGGCCAGAATTCCGCTTATGCCATAGACGGCCGGCATGGGCGCAGTAAGGATTGCCAGACCAACCCCTCTGGTCAACACAGAAGTAATGGGTACAGCAATGAGAATTGCCACTGCCCAGCTGATCAGCCCAATCACCAGCCCTTCCACGATGACGATGCCTTGTATATCTCTATTCGAGGCCCCAATGGCGCGCATCACACCGATCTCGCGCGTGCGTTCTAGCACATTGATGCTCATCGTGCCCATGAGTCCGAGTCCACCCACAATGGCAATTAAGCTCGCCATGATCAGCATGAAGTAAACCAGGATGTCCGTCTGCGCTTTTTGATCCTGAATGAACTCCGCGCTCAGTTGGGTGGAGCTGACCTGGATACCGCGCGATTTGTATAACTCTAGCAAATGCTCGTTTACGTTCTTTTGAAACTCTGTGTCATGGCTGGACGTGATCACACGCAGCGAGAATATCTGTCCTGGCTGATTAGTCAAACGGCTGAGATATTCATAGTTCACATACAACAGTGGAGGACTGATGTTCCCTGTAATACTGTAAATACCCACGATTTTCCACGGCGACTTTTTTCCGTTCGCCTCTATGGTCAGCGTGTCCCCAATTTTGAGATACGGGAATCTTTGCAGAAGATGATTGCCAATCACGATTGCATTCTCATCGCTTGGAATCAGCCAACGCCCCGAGGTGATAATGGGATCAATCAAGGTCGAATCGGAGGGCGGCGCGACAAAGACAATCTGTGACCCTGCGCCGTCCGTATCTGAAATCAATGTGGCGGGATACTCCAGCCAGCCTTCGGTGCCTGTCACCCCGGGAATGCTCTCCGCCATTTCTGCCACTTCCTCGTAACGGGAGGCCTGGCTGAAAACCACGTTGATGTCCGAAAGGAAGTATCCCTGAACATCATCGATGACCTTGTCAAAAGAAGCCCACAGGTTATAAACGCCAATAAAAACCGCGCCTGCCAACACCAAGGTAAAGAGTGTCAGTCCGAGCCGCGTTTTGCGGCGGAAAGTGTTCCGCAAAGAAATTCGGATCGGTCGCGGGATCAATACGGAATTCTTGCTGACGGACTCGACCTTCGGCTTGACGTTGCCTCCAATGCCGTAATCGCTCAGCGCTTCGCGGACAGTGATGCGTACACTGTTATAGATGGGCAGGATGGATGCAAGCAATGGCACAATTACAGCCACAGATACTTGCTGGAAGAGGGTAGCACTGTAGCCTCGATACGGGCTCGGGAAAAAATTAAGCCAGGTCGCCATCCCTCCGCCAATCATCTGTGCTGTAAGGTTAGCCAGCGGGATAGCAAGCATTAATGCTCCTAGACCGAAGCCCAGGATCAGCACCAGATACATGCCAAAAATCTGTAGCGTGTCTCCACCAGTTGCTTTCATGATCGCCACCTGGCGTGTCTGCTGTGCCATCAAGGCAGTGACTGTGTTGATGATTAGGAATGCACTTAAGAGAACCGTCAGGTAGCCCAACACGCCCAGTACAAAGAAAATGCCTTGCGTAATGTTGTAAGCGAAGTGATGCCCAGGTTGGTAGACGGAGACAAAATTTACGATAGCACCGGCGCGCTGCATACGATCAGCGACAGTCTGCGCGACTTCGGTTACATGCTCTCGGTCAGTAGGATTTTCTGCCACACTCACCGCAAGTACATTGTAGGTAGAAGAGCCACCAAGCCATTCTAGAGTCTCCGGCGTAACAACAGCACCCACCTGGTTTGTGAGGTTATAGGGAAAGCCGGTCACATCATGCATGTAACCAGTGAACTTTATCTCGCGACGCTTACCGTCTTCGAGTTCCAGCAGGATCATGTCGCCTGGTTTGTAGCCGAGCGAAGCGGCTGCACTATCGAAAATGGTCTCTTTGTCGCCGTATTTTGCGATGCTTGTCTCGCCCTGCAAAGGCTTTAGTAAATTCACTGTCAGCTGATTCGGATCTTCCACCGCCGTAAATTGGATATCCACCAAAGCGCCATCAGGCCGCACAATGCGCGCATCGAGTGAACTAAAGCCGGCAACTGCATCAACGCCAGGGACCGTCCGCGCGGCTGCTACCATATCGTCATCTAATGGTGCGGCGTACACTTGTGCTTCAGAGGGCGCTGCAGAGAGATAATCACTGTCCATGCTTTCGTTCATGTACAGCCCCATATTGCTGTTGAAGCCGACCGCAAACGTGCCAACCGCGATCATCAGAACGGTGAGTAGGGTACGGGAGCGGTTTCCCGAAAAATCGGCCCAAACTTTTTTCCAGCGGCTGGTCATAGCACACCTCCCCGTAATTCGACATTTTGCTTCTGGCGTTCGCTGGCAATTTTTTGTATCTCTGCACGTGTGTTTTCTGATTTGTCCAGCAAATCACGAAGCGTGTCGAAGCTAAGAGTGAGGACTTCGACAGGTCCGCCGTGTTCGGCCGCGCGGATAGATGCACTCCGTTTTTGCCCATGCAGAAATTCCATTTCGCCAAAGTATTGGCCCGGGCCCATTTGAGCTGCGATCACATTGGCTGCATTGGCGCGTTCCAGCATGACATCGACGGTGCCTTTGGAGACAATATAGAAAAGATTTCCGCTTGTGCCTTCACTCAAGATCATCGCGCCTGGGTCATAGCGCTGAGCTTTCGCCTGGCGAGTGGCAAGCAATAGCTGATCATGGGAAAGGCTGGGCATCGCTTTCGCGACATACTCATTGACTATTTCTCCATCAGCAATCAGGGCCGTACGGTGCGTACGTTTGGCAAGCCCACTGTCGTGTGTCACGATAATGATTGTCTTCCCCTGTGCGACTAAATTATTAAAGAGCGCGAAGATTGACTCTGCAGTTTTCGAATCAAGATTACCAGTTGGTTCGTCCGCAATAATCAGTCGCGGATCATTGGCAAGTGCGCGTGCAATCGCAACCCGCTGTTGCTGACCGCCGGAAAGTGCTGTGGGAAGCTTGTGGGCATGCTCCGCAAGTTCGACCAGTTCAAGCAATTTCATCGCGCGGTCCCGGCGTTCGCTTACTGGATACTTCCGGCGGAAATCCATGGGCAGCATGATGTTCTCGATGACCGAAATCACTGGCAGCAATTGAAAGAACTGAAACACAATCCCAAGGTTATTGCCGCGCCAGCGCGCCATTTTGTCCTCACCCATTTTGTGCACTGCTGTGCCGTTGATAAAGACCTCACCATTCGTAGGATGGTCAATGCCTGTGATCATGTTTAGCAGGGTGGACTTTCCACTACCTGACTTGCCAATAATGCTGACAAATTCGCCGGCATGAATTTGAAGATTGATGTTCTTTAGAGCGGGATAATCACCGACGGCGGTCTTATAAGACTTGTTGACATTTCGCAAGTCCACGATTGCCTGCCCATTGACCAAGCCTTCGCTTTCAAATGTATCCTTCGATCTGGCAAATGGTAATTTGAACATTTTGGCTCCTCACCCATTTAGTGGGCAGAACGGATTCTTAATCTTCTGCGAATGTGACAACGGCAGTCATGCCCCAGCGCAGGCTAGGATGGCTGTCTTCCAGCGCGACCGTTACGGGATAAACAATGTCGCCCTGCTTTTCTTCGTAGCTCTGGCCGATGTACTGGATCACGCCAGTTAACTTCGCATCCGGGATAGCATCTAGCGTAAGGCTCACAGGCTGTCCCTCTGACAATTTCACCACATCGATCTCCGTGAGATCTGTGGTCTCGATCAACCAACTCGAAAAGTCTGCGATGGTCACAGCAACCTGACCAGCGCTGATGGAGCTGCCTGCCTTAGCATTCAGTTCAGCGACCACACCGTCGAATGGAGCAATCACTGAGAAGGCTGCCAATCCAGCTTCAGCGGCCTCGAGGCGTGCTTCGAGAACTGCCAACTGCTCCGCATCGGCCCCGTCCTTGAGACGGTCGTACGTTCGCTGTGCTTTTTCCAGTTCTGCCTTCTTCAAAGCCAGATCGTTCTCAGCCTCGATGATCCAATCTTCGGGAGCGGGGCCCTTGAAATGTTTGGTCTTGGTGCGATATTCATAGCCTTTCCGGGTTTGGATCAAAAAACTGCGAGTTTCGGTTTGTGGAACTTTGTTTTCATTCCGTAAATAGATCAAATAGTTATCGGCTTTTTCGTAGGCTTCCTGCGCATCCTTGAGGTCAATGACGGCTTGTGCCAGGTCCGTCCCTGCCGCGTTCGTCAGATCGTTCATGGCCTGCTGGGCACTGACTAACTCGAGTTGCGCCGAGGCATAGTTTGTATCGGATGCGTCGCCGAGCTGGATGAGTGGCTGCCCCTGTTTCACCGCTTCACCCTCCTGGACAAGCACTTCACTGATCACACCACTGGCGGTAAAAGCGATTTCAGCGAAACGAACCGGTTCAAGGCGTCCTTCAGACATAATGCTTGTATCGGCGATCACGGGTTCAATCGCCGCTGCTTCGGTTGGCTCTGCGACGAATGGGGAGCAGGCTGCAAACAGCAGGCTTGTGAAAAGAATTAGGGATAACTGTT
>DASTFG010000517.1:0-14953 GCA_035708785.1 Anaerolineales bacterium | reverse complement strand
CACAGGAGGGCGATTCGAGCGCGTGCTGCGCGCGGGACTGTTCGCGGTGACGGCAGAATTGAATCCGCCTGATAGCGCCGATCCGCAGGAAATTTACGATGCCGCTCGCATTCTCTCGGATGTTGTGGATGCGATCAACACAACGGACTCCTCGGGTGCCAATGTCCATATGTCCAGCCTCTCGAGTTCTGCGCTGTTGCTCAGGGCAGGCTACGATGTTGTCATGCAAATGTCGTGCCGCGACCGTAATCGCATTGCCTTGCAGGGCGATCTGCTCGGCGCGGCTGCTCTGGGGGTAAGGAACATACTGTGTATCACCGGCGATGATGTCAGCGTCGGTGACCAGCCGGAGACCAAGCGTGTTTTCGATTTCGACTCCCTGCATCTGCTGCGCACCGCGCGGGTCATGCGTGATCAGGGCATCTTTCTTAGTGGGCGAAAGATTTCCGTAGCGCCTGCCCTGTTTCTTGGTGCGGTCGAGAATCCTTTCGCGCCGCCCTTGCATTGGCGCGCGGAACGTCTCGCGAAAAAAGCAGAAGCAGGTGCAGACTTCATCCAGACCCAATACGTGTTCGATATCGATGTTTTCCGCGAGTTCATGGCGCGCGTGCGCGACCTGGGTCTGCTCGAACGCTTGTATATCCTGGCTGGTGTTGGACCGCTCAAATCGCCAAACGCCGCGGAGTTCATGCGGACCCGCGTGCCTGGTATGGTCATCCCGGATTCATTGATCGAGCGGTTGAAAAAGACGCCGCACGACAGATGGCGCGCAGAAGGCATCCGGATCTGCATCGAGCTGATCGAGCAGATCCGCGAGATCGAAGGAGTGGCGGGGATCCACGTGATGGCTTATCGGCAGGAAGAAGCCGTCGTCGAGGTCATTCGGCGCGTTGGGTTGTTCCCACGGGTATCTCCTGAAGAAATTGGCGTCGGATAGCCTTGACTTAAGAGGTTCTTACTCAATTCTTGAATCGTTTTATCGGCCGATGACAAAATCAGTATCTTCCTTTCAGACTCAAACGGACAGTCAGCCAGCGATAGCCCTGGCGCATCAAGACCAGCGCGCTTTCCGCTTTTATGACAACCGACAAAAATACCTGCTGTTCGTCAACACATGCTCTGAAAAATGGGTGATCGCACAGCGGACTGCACTGGAGTTGGGACATATCCATCCGCGCCCGCCTGCCGTGAGGATGTTCGATGCCGGGGTAGGGGATGGCACGGTGCTCTCGCGTGTGATGCGAGCTATGCATGCGCGCTTCCCAACCTTTCCGTTTTACATCGTTGGGAAAGAAATCAGCCTGGAGGATGTGCGCCTGGCACTGGAAAAGATGCCGGATCGTTTCTTTGAGCATCCCGCAACCGTGCTGGTCATGACGAACCTTTATTACCGCGAAGCTCCCTGGCTGGTACCTACTTCTATGGCAGCCGCCACGAGCCTTGCCTGGCGCGAACTGGCGCTCAACGGCACGACCAGTCATGAGTTCGAGCAGCAAATCACCGCGCTGAGCGATTTCCTCGCAGAAAATTGGCGGGCAAAACCCCATCCCAGGACGGGGAATCCCATTTACGAACGACCTGCCGTGCTGGTCATTTACCGGAATGATCACCGTTTCTTGCTCGACAGCCTCATCCCGCGCCGCGGAGGCACACAAGCGGACTACGACCTGGTTCTGGCTTCCCAACCCTACCGGGCGCGGGCACCTCTAGAGTTCAAAGCCTCGCAGGTGATCGCGCCCCTCGCCCGGAGCCTCGGGCCCGGTGGTCGCTTGATCGGCATTCACTCGCACGGAGATGATCCGGGGCTGGAGATTCTGCAAAGCATCTGGCCGGATGAAAATCCTTTCCAACACAACCGACATGATATGCTTAAAGCCGTTAAGGAGGCTCTTGGCAATTCCGCACGCCATTTGCGCTTCAACGCCAACTCCGATGAGCGCTCCCTCTTCCGTTATCACATGCATACTCTGCCCACAGAAATTTCACATACGATCGGGACCTCCACTCTGTTTGCGGCCTGGAACGCTGCGATCTATGTGGGCCAGGTGGAAGACCCCCGCCTGGAGCCTGTCCTCGAAGACCGGCGATATCTCGATGTAACTCGGCAAGTTCTCCAAAAGTACAACGGGCTCTGGTTCTGCGATGAGTCCTACGTGATTTCTCACCGGTAGATTGAACGGAGACTTTATTTCGATGAGCAGCCCAGCAGACCACAAAGTCAAAGTTGCGATCCTTGGCTCAGGCAATATTGGTACCGATCTGATGTACAAGATTTTGCGCGAGCCTGGCCATATGGAGCTTGCCCTGCTCGCCGGGATCGAGCCGCAATCCGAAGGATTGGCGCGGGCACGCTCGCTGGGGATCAATGCCAGCCATGACGGCATCCAACCGATCTTGGATGACCCGGACATCCGGATCGTTTTCGATGCGACTAGCGCGCACGCTCACATCCGTCATGCGAAATTGTTGCGGGAGGCCGGTCGGATCGCGATCGACCTGACGCCCGCGGCGCGCGGCCCCTACGTGATTCCCCCTGTGAACTTGGGCGCGCATATGGATGAGCCGAATGTAAATCTCATCACCTGTGGGGGCCAGGCGACGATCCCGCTTGTGCACGCCGTCTCACGTGTGATTGCTGTGCCCTATGCCGAAATGGTCAGCACCATCGCCAGCTTATCTGCCGGTCCTGGCACGCGCCAGAATATCGACGAGTTCACGTTCACAACTGCGCGGGGCGTCGAAGTGATCGGTGGCGCAAATCGGGGTAAAGCGATCATTATCCTTAACCCGGCGGACCCGCCCATTTTGATGCGGAATACGATTTACATCCTTCTAGATTCAGAAGAAGTGGATCGCCCGGCGATCGTCGATTCGGTGGAAGAGATGGTCACGGCAGTGCAGGCTTATGTGCCAGGCTATCGTCTCAAAAATGAACCGGTCTTTGAAGTCCGCGAAACGCCCGAAGGGCGCAAAACTTTGATCGCCATGCTCCTGGAGGTGACGGGCGCGGGCGACTTCCTTCCTCCCTATGCAGGCAACTTGGATATCATGACCGCCTCCGCGCGGCAGGTCGGTGAAGAGTTCGCAGAGCAGATTCTTAGCCGGGAAAACATACGATGAAAGCGCCTCGCCTTACCGATACAACACTTCGAGATGGTTCTCATGCCATGCGCCATCAATTTACCCGCGAACAGGTCCGGAATGTAGCCCAGGCTCTCGACAAAGCCGGTATACCCGTCCTTGAAGTTACGCACGGTGACGGGTTGGCTGGCTCTTCCATCCAATACGGCTTCTCACGCACGAACGAGATGGATTTGATCGAAGAGGCGCGCAACGCGGTGACAAAGGCCAAGATTGCCGCGCTCCTTCTGCCGGGGATCGGTACACGCAAGGAACTGAAAGACGCCATCGCACGCGGCATACAGGTGGTGCGGATTGCCACCCAGTGTACCGAGGCAGATATTTCCCAGCAGCATTTCGGGATGGCAAAAGAGATGGGCTTGGAAGCAGTGGGGTTTCTGATGATGTCCCATATGCGCCCCCCTGAATTCCTGGCCGAACAGGCCCTGCTCATGGAAAGTTATGGCGCAGACTGTGTTTATGTGGTGGACTCGGCCGGCGCGCTCCTGCCGGAAGGGGCGGCTTCACGGGTGCGTGCTCTCAAGGATACGCTCAAGATCCAGGTGGGGTTTCATGCTCATAATAATCTCGGATTGGGTGTGGGAAACACCCTCGCCGCGGTGGATGCAGGCGCGGATCAAGTGGATGGCACCCTGCGAGGTCTCGGGGCGGGAGCCGGCAACACTGCCACCGAACTGATCGCAGCCACGCTTGACCGGCTTGGCTTCGAGCACGAGTGGGATGTGTTCGCACTGCTGGATGCCGCAGAATTTGTGGTAGCTCCCTTCATGCCGTTCCAGCCCATCCCGGACCGTGATTCGATTGCGATCGGATACGCGGGTGTCTATTCGACCTTTCTTCTCCATGCGAAGCGGCTCGGAAAGCAATACAATGTCGATCCACTAGAAATCCTGGTGGAGTTGGGTAGGCGCAAAGCTGTTGCAGGACAGGAAGATTGGATCCTGGATGTCACTCTGGAACTAGCCAAGCAGAAGGAACAAAGGATAACAGGATCATGACCGTATCGAACACAAAAATAAAGACAGGCACGTACGATACGTTCACCAACATCGGTGGTGAAGACCAGGAAGAACCCATCCTTTTCCTACATGGCTCGGGGCCCGGCGTAACCGGATGGTCCAACTGGCAGTTTGCCCTGCCTGCACTGGATAGCCGGTTCCATTGCATCGCGCCAGACCTGGCCGGCTTTGGTGGGACAGACCACCCCGCAGATTCGCCGAAAGGCATGAGAGCCTGGATGCGGCTGTGGGTGGATCAATGCCTTGCACTACTTGATGCTCTCAAAATAGAGAAGGCAAATATGGTGGGTAACTCGATGGGCGGTGCCATCGCGCTTCACCTCTTGATGGATGCACCAGACCGCTTCAACCGCGTCGTCCACATGGGACCGATCGGAACCCCTCACAAAATCACTCCCGCGTTGGATCGCTTGTGGGGGTTTTACGATGACCCTTCTGTGCAAATGTTCAAGAACATCATCCGTTGGTTTGTATATGATGATTCGTTTCTTGCAGCGCGTCTGGATTCGATTGCCCAGACCCGCTTCGAAGCGGCGATGAATCCGGACGTCCAGCGTTCCTTCAAAGCCATGTTTCCCGCGCCGCGGCAGACCGCAATCGACGATCTGGTCGTATCGGAACTGGCTCTACGCCATATGAACCACCCGACGCTGCTCGTGCATGGACGCGACGACCACATTGTTCCCATGGAAACGAGCCTGTATTTGCTCGAGCATTTACCCAATGCGCAATTACATGTCTTTGGTCAATGCAGCCACTGGATTCAAGTTGAAAAAGCCCAGAGCTTTAATCAGCTGATCGCACAATTCTTCACTGGACAGATTTAGTGAGAGATTGGAGATCATACTTGCTATATACCAATTACCAATCGCCAATCTCTAATTCTCCAATCCTCGAAAAACTATGAATGCATCTCCTTCCCTGATCCAAACCCTTGCCGACCGCCTTGACACCGCCTGGCGCACGCGTACACCGATTCTGCCGATCAGCGAAACGGATGGAATCACGGATGTTAATACATCATACGCCATACAAACCCATTGGTCACAGATGCGCTTGGAGCGCGGCGAAAAGATCGTCGGGCGAAAAATCGGTTTAACGAGCAAAGCCATCCAACAACAACTGGGAGTGGATGAACCGGATTATGGATCACTGTGGGGATCAAGTTTCTATGAGGCTGCAAATGGAAAAGTAACGATTCCAACGAGCGATTTTCTACAGCCACGCATCGAAGGCGAGGTTGCTTTTCTCATCGGCAAACCACTGCACGAGCCAGATATCACCCCCGAACGAGTGCTTGCCGCGACGGAAGCCTGCGCCATGGGCATTGAGATCGTGGCCAGCCGCATCGCAGATTGGAGGATCAAGCTAGTCGATACCATCGCCGACAACGCATCCTATGGCGGCTTTACACTGGGTCCCTGGGATAAGAACATGCGTGAAGCAGACCTCGGCGGGTTGACTATGACCATCCATCACAACGGCGCGCTGGCGGCTGAAGGAGCAGGCGCAGCGGCGCTGGGCCACCCTGCGTTATCCACGGCCTGGCTGGCAAACAAATTACTGGAATTTGGAGTTTCGCTCGAACCGGGCGATATCGTGATCTCCGGCGGCATCACAAAAATGCTGCCGGTTCGGTCGGGCGATGAATTTATCTTTTCATTGACAGGCCAGCCTTCCCTGACCGTCACATTTTCATGAGGAACCGCGATGCACACTGACATTGCTCAACTGGTAAGTATCGGACTGTACTCTCCAAAGCCTGCGGAGTCGGTCATTTTCTTTCACGATATGCTTGGCATGGAAATCAGTCACCGCGAGGGGCAATCCGTATATATGCGCGCCTACGAAGATTTCTATCAGTACACCCTGAAGATCACAGAGGCCGAACAGGCGGGGATGGAGGAAGTGACCTGGCGCGCCTCCTCGCCTGAAGCTCTCGAGCAATTAGCCGCTCGGATCGAAGCCTCCGGTCTTGGCATCGGCTGGACGGAGAACGATTACGCTCACGGCCGCGCCTACAAATTCTGTTCTCCCGACGGTCATCGCCAGAAAGTCTTGTGGGACTTGGGTTACTTCCACGCGCCCCCCGATCTTGCCAGTAAGCTGCGCAGCCGACCCTCGAAGCGACCGCTGCGCGGGGTGCCGGTTCGCCGCATCGACCATGTGAATCTGATGGTCAGTGATGTTGTTGCAAACACGAAATTCGCCATGGACACGCTCGGATTCAAGCTCCGCGAGCAAAAGATCGGAGACGGTGGTGCGGTTGTCGGCTCGTGGCTGAGCGTAAGCGCAATGGTCCATGAATTGGCCCTAATGCGTGATTCCAGCGGCGCACGCGGGCGGTTTCATCATGTGGCCTACTGGTACGGCGCGCCGCAGCACCTGCTCGACATCGCCGACATATTCTCGGAACGCGATATACGCATTGAAAGCGGTCCCGCCAAACACGGAACGACCCAGGCATATTTCCTCTATTGCTTCGAGCCGGGCGGCAACCGGATCGAACTCTTCGGCGACACCGGCTATCTGATCTTCGATCCGGACTGGAAGACGGTGGTCTGGAATGTAGCAAATGAAGTTGATTTGGAAAAAAGCAGTATCTGGTTTGGCGGCCAGCTCGCCAAATCATTTTATCGTTATGGCACGCCGGTTGTCGCCGGTCACAGCCTCGAGGAAATCGGACGCTGAGGAAATAGGAAAAAGAATAGTGTAACGCGACATTTATGTAGTCTTGCTGAGTTATGCGACCTGAATGTCGCGCTACAGGAAACAAGCAATCAAAGTGTTCAGGAACATAATCTGCCTGAGAAAGGAGTGTGATCTGGCATAATACAAAAAAGTCTTATTTGTATTCCATGAACCCTAATTTAGAAATTGGAGGAAGAATGAACAAGAAAAAAGGGATCACCGTGAGGATCATGGTCCCCGCCTTTCTGGTCTTCGTGATGATCCTGACCGCCTGTGGTGCGCCTGCAGAAACAGCCGCTCCTGCAACGGAGGCTCCGACAACTGAACTACCAGCGACAGAGGCTCCGGTCACGGAAGCTCCAGCCACAGAGGCCCCAACCGAGCCTGCCTCATCGGAGCCGATCAAGATCGGCATGCTGACCGACCTGACCGGCTTCACGCCGTGGGGGGTTCAGGTTCGCGACGGGATGGCGCTCGCCGCCCAGGAAATTAATGAAGCCGGCGGCGTCAACGGCCGGATGATCGAGATCATCACCCAGGACTCGGAGAACAACGCCGAAATCGGCGTCGACCGTTTTGAGCGGCTTGTCGAAGAAGATGTAGTGGCCGTCGGCGGCATCATATCCAGCGCTGTCGGCGCGCCGGTCGGCGCAGCGGCCGAGCAGGACCAGATGCCGCTCTTCCTGGTGAAGTCCGGCACGGAAGCTGCTCTCACCCGGGACAGCCGATACACCTTCCGGACCTGTTTGCCTGCCGCGCCAATGGTCGCTGCGCCGGTGCTCCAGTACGCTCAAGAGCAGGGGTTCACCAGGGTTGGGGCCATCGTCGCCGACTACCCGTGGGGGCAGTCGTTCAGGGCAGCCATGGAAGGTGCATTCGAGGGCTCAGGCATCGATTACACGATCGAGGTCGCCCCCGTTCCGCCGGACACCGACTTCACCCCGTTCGTGCGGGCGATGGCCGATTTCGGCGCTGAGATGATCGTCGCCACCGGCCATCCACCGGGTAACTCGGCGATCGTCACGCTGTCGGCCGATCTGGCCGGGAACGTCCCGGTCACTGGTGCCTGGATTCCGCCGAGTCTGGCGGTTGGAGGTCTGCAGGATCTTGCCATCGGGCGCTACAGCGATTTTGCCTGCGCCGATTACCTCGGTGAAAGCTACGCCGATCTGGCCCGGCGCTATCTGGCATTCTCCGACAATCAGTTCATGTCGGACGACGCCGTCGCCGGTTATGCGATCGTCCAGATCGTCGCCGAGGCGGTCGGTGAAGTTGGCGATGACCGTGAGGCCGTCGCTGAGTACGTCCGCACCCACGAGTTCAACATGCCGGGTTATGCCCACCCGTTGAGCTGGACCGAATGGGGCGAGTTGGCTTCGTCCGCTCCGATCTTCTTCCGGATCAGCGAAGGGCCGGCTCCCGAAGGGTTGAATGAAGCGGGCGACTGGTGGTTGGAACTGCTGACCCAGTCCGCAACGCTGACGCCCTACGAACCAGGGCAATAACGCCAGTGGCCATACTCGAACTGGAAAAAGTCAGGAAACACTTTGGCGGTCTCGCCGCTGTCAACGGCGTGACTTTGAAGGCCGACGATGGAGAGATTCTGGCCATCGTCGGCCCGAATGGGGCCGGCAAGAGTACGCTGCTCAAGCTGATCGTCGGTCTCGAAGTACCTACTGGCGGCACGATTAGGTTCGCCGGCCAGGATATCACCCGTCAGCCTGCCCACCGCGTTCGGCAGATGGGGATCGCCATGGTGCAGCAGACTCCCCGTCACTTTCCGACGATGACGGTGCTTGAGAACGTGGCCCTCGGCGCTCTCTTTGGCAGGGCAGGAGCCCATCGCAAGGAAGAGCAGGCACTCAAGATTGGTGATGAAGCGCTTTTGTTCGTCGGCCTCGCCGACCGGAGTCAGGATCTTGTCGGTAATCTCAACCTGCACGAGCAGCGGTTTCTTGAGCTAGCTCGGGCCATCGCCGGAGGACCGCGGCTTCTTATACTCGATGAGGTAATGGCAGGACTCAACGATGCGGAATTGGCGGCCTCCATCGAAATCATCCGGACCATCCGCGATCGGTACAACATAACCATCCTCTGGGTCGAGCACGTCATGAAGGCGGTGATGAGTCTGGCGGAGCGAACGGTGGTGCTCAACTTCGGGAATATCCTCACCGAAGGTCTGCCCAAGGATGTGATGCGCCACCCGGCGGTCATCGAGGCCTATCTCGGCGAGGAGCTCAAACATGCTTGAGGTCTCGGGTCTCTCGGCCGGATACCAGGGCAATGATGTTGTCCACGATGTGGCCTTTCACGTCGACCAGGGTGAGGCGGTCATGATCATCGGTTCCAACGGCGCCGGTAAAACAACGCTTTTCCAGACATTATGTGGACTACTCTCGCCTTCGTCAGGGAAGGTTCTCTTCGAGGAAAATGACATTACCGGGCTGCCAGCAGAGCAAATCGCCCGGCTCGGGATGAGATTCGTATCTGCTGCGCGTCATCTGTTTCCCCGCATGACGGTCGAGGAGCACCTGCTCCTGGGAGCGTATCCATACAAGCCCGATCCTGAGACCATGTCAATCGTCCTGGATCTGTTTCCCCGGCTGGCCGAGCGGCGGCGGCAACGGGCAGGGACGATGAGCGGCGGCGAGCAGCAAATGCTCGCGGTGGGGCGGGCGTTGATGTCCAAGCCGCGACTCCTCGTGCTTGACGAGCCAAGCACCGGGCTCGCTCCCTTGCTAGCCAGAGCGGCCTATGAAGCCCTCGCCGTGCTGCGGGAGCGAGGGCTGACTGTACTGGTCACCGAACAACAGGTTCCGCTGGCCATCGCTTATAGCGATCGCGGTTACGTTCTCGAAAATGGGTTCATTCGACTCGAAGGGACGACTGAACAACTGGCAGCAAATCCAGCCGTCCGCAGCGCTTATCTAGGTGTGACATGATTGCCAATCTACTCGATGGGATCGTACTTGGGCTCCAGTTCGGCCTGCTCGCGACCGGGCTCACTCTAATCTACGGGCTGGGCGGCGTGCTTAACCTGGGTTACGGGCAGATCGCCGTGACCTCCGCCATAACCGTTGCCCTCGCCATGGATGCCGGCATCCCCGTCCTGCCTGCGGTTGTACTCGGTCTTCTTGCCGGCGGTTTGTTCGGCTTGTTGCTCGATCTAACGATCCTCCGCCCGGTGTACCGCCTGCGCGGTGAGGCGCGTGTCCTGCTCAGCCTGCTGCTCACTCTGGGAGTATCATTCATCATTGATGGCTACCTCAACTGGCGCTATCCACTGAAGGCGCTCAACCTGTACATCGGGGGCGGTGCCATCGAGATTTTAGGTGTGCTCATGCGGCGCGGCAGCCTGTTAGCATCGGCAATTACGCTCGTGACCATTACGGGTCTCTTCGTCTTCTTCCGAAGCACTTCCCTCGGGCGGGCAATTCGATCGGTCATCGAAGACGAGGCAGGGGCTAGGCTGATCGGGATCGATCCAAAGCAGATGCTTCGCCTGATCCTCGTCTTTAGCGGAGTCCTGGCTGCACTGGTGGCGGTCACCCGTTCGATGATCACCCCGGTGGACACGACTACCGGGCTCTCGATCACCGTATTCGCTCTGATCGTCACCGTGGTTGGTGGCCTTGGCAACGTCGTAGGAGCATTGTTGGCAGGGATCATTTTGGGGATTGTCAATGTTGTAGCCGCAGACCTGATCGGCTCCTATATATCGCTGATCATCCTGCTCGTGGCAGCGGCGGTGACCATCCTCATCCGCCCGGCAGGTTTACTGGGAGTCAAGGAATGACCCAACCATCCACCCGCAGGGCCGGTACCTTCCTGATCGGAGGGACGGAGGCACACACATCCCGATCCCTTCCTGCACTGCTTTTACCCATCACCGCTGTGGGAGCCTTACTTGCTCTGGTTCCCCTCTGGCTGGGCGACTCACGCGTCCTCATGGGTGTCGCCGTGCTCGGGCTGGCTTTTATCTGTTACGCGATCGGCTTCAATGTCATCTTCGGCAGCACCGGGCAGTTGTTCCTCTGCGTGGGCGCCCTGGCCGGCGTCGGCGGCTTCGGTGCGACCGTACTTGCCGACAACGTGGGATTGCCAATATTGCCGAGCATCCTGATTGCGAGCCTCGCCGCGACATTGATCGGTGGGCTGCTCAGTTATGTGGCGGTGCAACGTTCTCTGGGGGTCATCTTCACCGGGATCGTCACGCTCATCTTCTCGCTGTCGTTCGATGCCCTGCTGCTTGGGCTCAGTAACCTGACGGGTGGGGACACGGGTCGCTTGATCAATTCCGGCACCGACACCTTCCTTCGAGAGCGGGTCCCCCCTTATTACCTGATGCTTGCTCTTGTACTCGCCTTTCTTCTCATCCACGGGCTGCTGCGCCGTTCGCACATTGGCTGGGCGTTTCGCGCCCTGCGCGACGACGAGATCGCCGCGGAGCTGGCAGGCATCGACGTTGCCCGGTACCGTGTATACGGGGCGCTGATTGGGGCGGCGATGCTGGGTCTAGCCGGCTCGACCTACGCCTTCACCGAAGGACGGATCAGCCCAACCACCTTTGGCTTCGGCCATGTTGACGTTGTAGTGATAGTGATGCTCGCCTTTGGCGGCATCGGCACGCTGCTGGGCCCGATCATCGGGGCGGTCACCTTCACGATCGTTGACGAGATCCTGATCGATTTCGGCCAGCTGCGGCAGGTAGCCTACGGGATTCTCGTCATTGTTCTGTTTTTGTGGATGCCGCGCGGCCTGATCCCCAGCGCGGCCTCTCTTTGGCGCCGTGTCCGCAGGCGGGTGCTAGCAAGATCCTGAATGGAGAAACAGAATGTCAATCGGAGCCTTTTGACTTATGGGAAATTCCATCATCGTTGGCAGCAGTTACGCCGGGTTGGCGGCTGCGTTGGAGCTGCGCTCACGGCTACCTTCCAGCCAAACCGTCATAGTCGTATCTCTTAGAGAAGAGTTCATTTTCTACCCATCCCTGATCTGGGTTGTACAGGGGGAAAGGGAACTTAAAGACATCTCGTTTCCCATTCGACCGGTTCTGGAAAAGGCCGGTATAACCTTTGTGCATGCTCGCCTCGAGCGGATCAACACCGTGGAAAGCAGGATCACGCTCAGTGATGGTCAGGAATTGCCTTTCGACAAGCTGTTGATCGCGACCGGCGGTGAATGGGATTGGGGGCATACACCTGGTCTTCAGCCAAAACCGCAAGGGTTCACCATCTCTATGCTGTCACCGGGTGCAGCGCTGGATGCACGGAAGGACTGGCAAGCCCTGCTGGCCGATCCAGGTCCTATCGTCATCGGCCTGGACTTGAACGCCAGTCTGTATGGCGCTGCCTACGAGTTTGCCCTTAACCTGGATGTTGCCTTGCGCAAAGCTGGCGTACGTGAAGAATCACAGGTCACTTTTATAACTCCTGAACCATATCTCGGACACTTTGGCCACGACGGTCTGGGGAATTCGCGTCAGATCATCGAAGGGGCGTTTGCCAGCCAGGATATTACCTATCTCACAGAGGCACAGATCGATCACATCGAAGAGGAAACTGTGGTGTTGGGAAATATGCGCGCCCGGCTGCCCTCTAGGTTCACCATGATCGTGCCGCCGTACCGAGGTATCGGTCCGGTACGCGAGGTGCCAGACCTGGGAGATGCGGAAGGGCGGATTCCCGTAGACTCAACCTACCGCAGCCAGCGATACCCGAATATCTTTGCTGCGGGCGCGGCTATCCAAATCAAACCAGCCGTTATAACGTTGCTACCTTGCGGCGTTTTCATTCCTGGTACTGCCAGCGCTGAAATGGGACGTGTGGCCGCCACGAATATCGCTGCCGATCTGGGATATGGGGAGCATGTCGAGAAACCGGCAACCACAATGAAGTCATTTTACGTTTTTGATTCTGCCGGGCACGGCTTGTTTATGTCGTTGGGACCGCAATCCTGGCTCAACATGCAGCTCAACGTACCCGGCCCGTGGGGACACTGGGCCAAAATCATCACCGAAAAATATCAGATGTGGCAACTCCAAGCGGGCCGGTATTGAGATGGTTGATTTGCTGAGAGATTCGCATTTGTGCCGTTTGTGGTAGAAATAGTCTGAAAGGAGAATCAAAATGTCAACGTATCGAAGTGATGTCATTGGTAGTCTTTTGAGACCTGACTATCTCAAGGAAGCGCGCAAGAAACGCGAGTCGGGCGAGTTGACCCATGCCGACTTCAAGAAGGTCGAGGACCGGGCCGTCAACGAGGCGATTGCCCTCCAGATCGAGTCCGGTCTGGATGTGATCACCGATGGTGAAATGCGGCGGTATGCCTTTTACGGTCATCTGATCGATTCTGTAGAGGGCTACGACAAGTTCGGCGGTTGGGCGATTCCCTTCCACGATGATGAAGGGAACGAGGTGGTGATCAAGCGTCCCGTCGTGGTTTCGAAGTTGAGGCGCGTCCGCCCGCTGTGTGAGGAGGAGTTCGTCTACCTGCGGGCAAAGACGGAGCATCCAGCCAAGGTGACGATCATTAGCGCCCAGCAAGCCGCGGCGTATTATGATGCGGAAAAATCCAAAGGCGCGTATGCGACCATCGACGCCTATCTTGCCGATCTGGTAGATATCCTGAAGACAGAAGTCGAGGAGTTGATTCGCGTGGGTTGCACATACATTCAAATCGATGCGCCGCAATACGCGGCGTTGATCGACCCCGGTATCCGCGAGGGCTACCGCCAACGCGGCAACGACCCCGACCGTCTGCTGGATCGCTGTATCGAGCTCGATAACGCGGTCATTGGCAACCACCCCGGGATCACGTTCGGCATTCATCTCTGCCGGGGCAACAATCAGAGCAAGTACTATGCCAGCGGCGGGTATGACCCGATTTCCGCCGTGTTCAGCCGCACGAAGTTCAATAACTTCTTGCTTGAATACGATGACGAACGCTCCGGTGGTTTCGATCCGTTGAAAAATGTTCCGGAAGACCGGACGGTTGTATTAGGTTTGGTAACATCCAAAAAGCCAGAACTGGAAAGCAAGAATGAATTGAAGCAGCGCATTGAAGAGGCGTGCCGGTATGTGCCGATGGAACGGCTTGCGTTGAGCACGCAGTGTGGCTTCGCTTCCACGGAGGAAGGCAACCTGCTTACTCCCGAACAACAAGCCGCGAAGCTGCGGCTGGTCGCCGAAACAGCCAAAGAAGTTTGGGGGTAGTTACGTCCCCGGATCTGTGCGCTGCGCTCTTCGAGTGTGTGGCGCTGCACAGCGATCATGATTATTGCAGTCCTTGGAATTGGTGAAGCTGGAGGCGCGCTGGCCCGCGATTTGATCGCAGCGGGGGTTCAGGTGCGCGGCTGGGACCCCGAGCCACGCATGATTCCGGACGGATTGGATTTTGCCTCCAGTAATCCTGCTGCTGCATCCGGAGCGGATGTTGTCCTGAGCGTCAACTGGGCCTCGGTTGCAGTGGAAGTTGCGACGGAAGTAGCTCCAGTGCTCTATCCCGGTCAACTTTATGCCGATTTGAATACAGCAGCGCCTCAAACCAAACGCGATCTTGCTCCCATCATCGAGAAAACGGGGGCATTGTTCATTGACGCCGCGTTGATGGATCCTGTACCGCCCAAAGGGCTGCGTACACAAGTCTACGCATCTGGAAGTGGAGCAAAGATTTTTGCAGAAAAAATGTCACCGCTGGGAATGCCGGTCACTTTTTTGGATCATGAAGCGGGGAATGCGGCAACACACAAATTGGTGAGAAGCATTATGTATAAGGGAGTCGCAGCCGTTGTCATGGAGTGTCTGGAAGCTGCCGAGGCGCTCAACATGACGGATTATGCTCGCGCTCAAATGTTAAAGATCATATACGACGAACCGATGATCGATCGCTTCGTAAACGGCAGTATCAAACATGCTAACCGCAGGGTGCAGGAGATGGAGGCAGTTGTCGAGATGTTAAATTCGATCGGCGTTTCCGCATTCACAAGTCAGGCCGCTGTGCAAAGATTGAAAGAGATCATGGAGAAAAAGGGATGACAAAAAAAATACTCGTTGTTGGAGCACACTCCGCCGATTTCGTCTGGCGCGCGGCAGGGACGATTG
>DASTFG010000516.1:0-12771 GCA_035708785.1 Anaerolineales bacterium | reverse complement strand
AGGGTAGCCGTCGATCAGCGTGGTCTCGCGGACCCGGAGAGGGCGGTCGAGCGTTTTGACATGCCCCGAAGCAGACCAGTTGCGGTCCGGCGCGAACACCGTCACTTTGCCAAGCGGGCGCATGGCTTGCGAGAGGGAGAGGAGGCCGGGTGCCTGCACGCCATCATCGTTGGTTACAAGGATATGCATACCTGGATTTCCAGTTTTGGATTTTCGATTGCCTGATGATTATAACTCCCGAAATAATAAAGGACGGAGATTTTGCCTCCGTCCTCTGCTGTCATTATCTTGATGTCTTGGCAGGACAAATTGGCAACACCGCATGATTTGCCAAGCAAATCACGGTTCGGTGCAGGTGTTTGTCCTACACCACCGCTGCTTCGACAGACTGGATCGGCGGCAGATAGTCTGCCATCAGGTTCCAGCTATCGCCCGAATCGCGGCTGTAGAATAGCTGTCCCGTGCTCGTGCCGACATAGATGCCTGCGTCTTCGAAGGAATCCGTTCCCATGGCTTCTCGTAAGACGACCAGATGCGCCTTTTCCGGAAGCCCTTTGGTGATTCTTTCCCATGACTCGCCCGCATCGCGGCTGCGCCATACGGAGAATTTCCCATCCACGCTCATACGATACTCATCGCTTTCTTCGAGCGCCACATAGACGGTGCGCGGGTCGGCCGGGTGGACGGCAACCGGGAATCCAAAGCGGGAAGGTAACCGGCCCTCGCCGATATCGATCCAATCCTCGCCTGCATTGTCGCTGCGATAGACGCCGCAATGGTTCTGCTGGTAGATCAGGTTAGGGGTGGAAGGGTGCATCGCCATTTTATGGACACACTGCCCGAACTCCGGGAACTTGTTCGGCATGAAATCGGCGCGCACATTCTTATTGTAGGGTCGCCAGGTCAGCCCGCCATCGTCGGTGCGATAGCAGCCCGCGGCCGAGACCGCGATGTACATCCGGTTTGCGTTCGTCGGATCCAGTAGGATGGTATGCAGGCACAATCCTCCGGCGCCGGGATTCCACTCCCCGCGCTGTGGATGATCGTAGAGCGCTTCATTGAGCTCCCAGGTCTCGCCGCGATCCCTGGAGACGAACAGGGAGGCAGGCTGGGCGCCGGCATACAAGACGTCCGGCTCGCTGGGGCGTCCCGGCTTGATATTCCAGACCTTGATCATTTTCTCGGGAATCTCCTTCACGCTCTCTCCGCCTTCAGAACGAAAGGCTTCCTCCACGGTACTGGCCGGCCGGCCGGATTTCGACGGCCGCGTCAGGACAGGGACCTGTTTTGCCTGTGTCCAGGTCTTGCCGAGATCATCTGAGTAATGGGTCGTGGGGCCATAAACAAAGTGGTTCGTCGCCGTGTGCAGGCGCTGGTCGCGCGGGTCTATCTGCATGTGCATCACGTTCCAGCTCTTGAAGTGAATATCACTCACTTTCCATCTTTTGCGCTTCTCATTGCTCTCGAAAATAAATCCACCCTTTTGTGTTCCAACCAAGACCAAGACTTTTTTGCTCATGTGCCTCTCCTCTCGTTTGGCGACAGAATAAATGTTCTAAAATATTCTACCATAAATCCATTAGAGATCGATTGGATCACAGCACCGCGCGGAAAACATCCGGGTAGGAGCGCGCCTCGATCCGAACCCGGGTTGAGCGTGTGTGAGGCTGGCCCCTTTCCAGTCTATCGAAAGAACTATTGCAAACTCGCAACAGAGGGATTAAGATTTCCATTGAAAAGGAGGAGTGGATGAAAAGCACCTTATATCGTGCCATCGCTGTGTCTGCCATTTTGTTATCGTCATGCAATCTGGCGGCAGAACCAGCAGCACAAACGCCTTTTCCGTCCATCCAGCCAGTGACCGGTACGCCGACACCGGGCCTGGTCACCTCGACGCCCTTCCCGATCGAAACCCTGTTGACCTTTGAACCGCCGACGCTCGCGCCGACTTCCACACCCAGCACCATTCTCGCATCGGCCAGGGACCAGCCCGTCAATTGCCGTTTTGGTCCCGGGACGTCTTATGCCGTCACGGGTGCACTGAACGTGGGCCGCCAGGCAGAGATCATTGGAAGGAACGAGGATTCATCCTGGTGGTACGTCCGCAACCCCAGCAACCCCTCGACCTCCTGCTGGCTCGCGGCCAGCGTGACCGACACTGTGGGAAACGTGGTGTCGCTCCCGGTGGTCAATCCGCCTGATATCGTGGTAACCGGCATTGAGGTGAGCGTCCTTCCGCCCGCCCTGCATGTAAGGTGTAATGCCTTTCCGCAAGTCGTGACCATCAGCGCGCAGATCACGACCAGCGGTCCAACCATCGTCACCTGGCGCTGGGAATCGAGCGCGGGCAGTGTTTCAGACGAAAAAAATCTCCTGTTCGAAGAGGGCACCACCAAGGCGGTCCAGGAATATTATCAGGTAAACAGCGCCGATGACTACCTGATCCAAATCAGAACGTTTTCGCCGAATGTCCTGATCGGCCAGGCAAATTTCAGAGCGACGTGTGAGCCATGAGCCGATACGATGCTCCCGCAGTTCGATTTGCTTAGCAAATCGTGCGGGAGAACAGTGGTCCTCCCATTTCTCGCTTCGGGCAAGCCGGATGCTGAATCCGTTATATAATACGTTATCACATCGAAGAAGGAGTCTGCATGAAGCGAGCGGTCAGCATCAGCATCGGTTCATCGAAGCGGAATAAGAAGGTTGAGGTGACCCTGCTTGGCGAAAAAGTAAGCATCGAGCGTATCGGGACGGACGGCGACATGGAGGCCGCGGCGCTGAAATTCAAGGAGCTCGATGGGCAAGTCGACGCCTTCGGCTTGGGCGGCGCCGACCTGGGGGCGCTGGTGGATGGAAAGTGGTTCCCGCTGTATTCGGTGCAGCCGATTGTGCGTTTTGTGAAGAAAACACCGTTGGTGGATGGGGGCGGTCTAAAGAATACACTCGAAAACAAAGCGGCGCCATTTCTAGGCGAGAAGCTCGACGGTTATATCAACTCGCGTGGGCGGAAAGTGCTGGTCACTCTCGGCGTGGATCGCTGGGGCCTTTCCAAATCCTTTGCCGAGGCCGGCTATGAAACCATCTTCGGCGACCTGATGTTTGGCCTGGATATCCCAATTGCTATTCGCAAACTCAGCCAATTGAAAACACTTGCCTCACTGCTTATGCCCATTGCGGGACGATTGCCTTTTAAGTGGGTCTATCCTACGGGAGAAAAACAGGAAAAACGTACGCCCAAATGGGAGAAGTATTACGCATGGGCCACGGTCATCGCGGGAGACTGCCATTACATTAAGCGTTTTATGCCCGACGACTTGCAGGGCAAGGTGGTCGTCACCAATACAACTACGCCTGAAGATGTCGAGGCTTTCCGGAAAGCAGGAGTGAAATATCTGGTGACAACCACACCCGTACTGGACGGCCGCTCGTTCGGCACCAATATGATGGAAGCGGCACTGGTCGCAGTCTCCGGCAAGGGCCGCCCGCTGACCTGGCCAGAGTTAAATGAAATGCTGGATCAGCTCGGCTTCGAGCCGCAATTACAGGAGTTGAATTGAGGATTTACGAATTAAGATTTGCCATTTACGATTGATTCGAGCACAGAAGCGCTGATCCATAATCGTAGATCGCAAGGAGAATCTATGCATGCAATCGTAACCGCAGGCGGAATTCCGCAACCCGAAGACCCACTCTATGTATATTCCAACGGCGACTCCAAGGCCCTGATCGATGTTGCCGGCAAGCCCATGGTGCAATGGGTGCTGGATGCGCTTGGCGCTGCAAAGAAAATCGATCAGGTAATCGTCATCGGCCTCTCCCCCAAGAGCGGCGTCACATGCAAAAAGCCGCTGCACTTTGTTTCAAATCAGGGGCGCATGCTGGCAAATATTGTTGCAGGGATCAATAAGGCGCTCGAGCTGAACAAGAGGAGCAAATATGTGCTGGTTGCTTCCTCTGATATTCCGGCCATCAAACCTGAGATGGTCGACTGGCTGATCGAGACCTGCATGCAAACGAAGGATGACCTGTATTATGGCGTCTGCCCAAAGGATGTAATGGAAGCCCGCTTCCCCGGTTCGAAGCGGACTTATACCCATCTCAAGGATATGGACGTTTGCGGCGCGGACATGAACATTACCCATGTACGCATGGCGACCGAGCACCTGGACATGTGGGAACAACTGATTGGCACCCGGAAGAGTCCCTTGAGACAGGCGGGCATTATTGGGCTCGGGACACTTTTCGCGCTGTTCACTAGGCGCCTGACCCTGGAGGATGCCGTTACACGCGTCTGCAACCGGATCGGCGTAAAGGGCAGGGCGATCGTCTGGCCCCATGCCGAGCCCTGTATGGACATTGACAAGCCGCACCAACTGGAATTGCTGCGCGCAGATCTCGAGAGCCAACAGCAGGAGGCAGCAGCAAAGAAAGCCAGAACAAAAAAGGCAAAGCCTGCTGCGAAGAGCAGGGCAAAACCCAAAACTGTGAAGACCGAACTCAAACCGAATCCCAAATTACGAAGATGAAGTCGTTTCCCGTCCTTGATCTTGATGCCCGTCTGTCTGATCAAATGCGCGTGGCCGAAAAGCCAGGCGCATTGCGCGCTATTGCCATTTTCTTTGCACATTCGGGCGATTCATGGTTCTGGGGGTTGGGCTTGCTAATACTCTGGCTGGTAGGAAATCCATTTTGGAGAGAGTGGGCAGTCGTGCAGCTCTTATGTATCAGCCTGCTGGCGGTTTTGGTCCTGACGATCAAGTTCCGCATCAGAAGGCTGCGCCCCGTGGGCGAGTGGGGAAGGATATACCGCAACACAGACCCACATTCCTTCCCTTCCGGTCATGCGGCACGCGCCTTCCTCGTTGTGGTGATTGCAACGGGTCTTGGCCCTGCCTGGCTGGCAACTGGCTTATGGATCTGGGCGCCGCTGGTCGCGCTGGCGCGCGTGGCGATGGGCGTTCATTACGTGTCGGATGTCCTCGCCGGCGCGGCGCTGGGAATTGTGATTGCCTTGATCGGCTTGCAGATCTACCAGCCCTTATTGAGTTGGGTTTCTGCCCAGCTTGGTGTCCCATTGTGGTGAATGGGCTGCCGGTCAGGCGTTCTCTCTCATTTTCCTTTCACCATCTCCAGATGTTCCTGGATGTGGGCAAGCTCACGCTCCACCCAGGTCTGCAGAGTAAAGTCGCTCCCTAACGTGGCGTGACGCGACTCTCGCGACCACACTTCGGTCGGCAGGGAACGCAGATAATCCGCCAGAGATTCGACACTTTCCACAAAGCCATCCAGCAGTTCGTCCAGTGACTCGCCGGCATCGTAATGCTCGGCCATGTAAGCCTCGCCGTCGAAGTTCTGGAATTCAGGATTGTCCTCCAGCGCGGTCCGCCGGGTTCGCAAGCCATAGACCAGCTTATCTACATCCCGTGTATGTACCGCCACCTGATGCACATTCCAGCCATTTTCTTCCAAAGGTGCATACGGATCTTTGACAGCCTGGCATGCAGCCCGGAATTCTTTCGCCGTAGACGCCAGTTTATCAACCAGGTTTACGCGGTATTCCGTTAACTCTTTCATCTTATCCTCCTTTAAAGATCGAGCAGGGAGAAGACATCTTCAACGACTGTATCTGCGTTGTTCTCAACAGCATAGACATAGATTCCATAGGGGCGCAATTCCTGTGCGGCCGAACGGGTTAATCCCATCAGCCCATCCATGCTTGCGTCGAATGCAGGTGCGCCCTGTGCATTCTCCTGACGCGCCCTTATCAGATTGATGATCGTCCCTGATCCCTGTGCCCGCATTGCGCGCCCGATGGACTGGGTCATCAGGAAGGCCCCCGTCAGGTTGACGTCGAGCACACGATGCCAGTCCCACTCATCCATATCGAGCAGCGAGATCTGCGGTGCAACGGAGGCATGGTTGATGAGGATATCGATACTGCCAAAATCATCCTCCACCTGCTTGACCAGAGTTTGCACCGCAACCTTTTTGGCGACGTCATCGATGTATGCTTTGGCGCGCCCGCCCTTGGCGGCAATCTCCCGGACAACTTCCTCGACATTTACCGGTGAGATATCGTTCGCGGCGACGATCGCGCCGCGTTCGGCAAATGCCTGGGCTAATAATCTTCCACTTCCCCTGCCGGCCCCCGTGATCAAGACAACTCGCTCCCTCATCGGTCCATCCCGATCTCCATCCGATTCGCTACTCGACTGCCGTCTCGCAGACAGGGACCTGATCGCGATTCTCGTATCCGTTCAGGGGCAGTCCGAAATAGGGTGAAGGGTCAAGGGTGTTCTTGATTTCCAGTTCATTTTTGAATTCACCGTTGCCGTCATCCTCGACAATCGAAAAGTGCAAATGAAGTCCTGTCGGATTGCTCGGGTCGCCGGAGTAATTTCCCTGGTAACCCAGAAATGTACCGGCCTCGACAAACTTCTCCGAAATACCGGCAGGAAACTCACCGGAGATAAAGGAATTTCCGTCCTGGTCGGCCATGTGGGTGTAATAGAGCCAAATCTGACGACCGGGCTGGAGCGGATCGCTGGGTACGCGCACGATCACCGCGGATTTCCATTCGGGCAGGCGGGTCAAGTAGCCCGGATACGCGGCAACGACAGGAGTAATGCCCAGCTCCGTCCCGGCGAAGATGTCGATGCCCTGATGAGCATGGCGCGGACCAAAGGAGTCGCCCCAAAGGAAACCGGCAAAACCATCGGTCGGGAAAAGGAACGGCGCAGAGCCGCACCGGATCCCGGCAGCCAGCTTCCAGTCCGGGTGAGCGGCGGGGTCTCGTCTCCATTGACGGAACTTGTCCAGCCGCGCCGCGTTCGGTCGATATATGGAATAGGCGGTCAGCGCTGCGGCAATCCCCATGACAAGCAGGATGGAAAGCAGGAGAAAACGTTTGGACATAGGGAGGGATTATACCGCCTTGATCGTTTCAAATCATGTGTGGGTTGTCTTTCATTAGAAAATACTCGGTCTATTGCTTTTTTCTACAAAATGAATACAATGGAAAACAAGGAAGTGTCGAATAGGCAAACCCACCGGAGGTGCGGGCGCAAAGTCACGATCTGCCGGGCGCGGCACTCAAGCGGAGGTTATCATCACAGGAAATTTCATACCCCCCATACTTCAAATGCATCATTCTGCCAATCGTTGAACGCGTGCGGCAGGTTGGCCAAATTATTGCGTTTGGTCTGTATCGATGTCTGTCCGAATCCAAACTTGCAGGAGACTTTGACCATGACCAAAAGACTCTTATCTCTGCTAAGTATCGTGCTCGTCATTGCCTTGCTTCCAACCAGCCCTGCTGCCGCGGTCGCCAATCCAACCGGGTTGCAGGCTGGTCAAACTGTTACGTTCGAGCAAAAGGTCCCGATCAATCTCGTTTTCATCGGCTACGAGAGAGACATGATCAACAGGGAGTCGCTGCGCCGCCAGCTGCCCGGAACGTACGAACCCGTCGTTCGCGTCCCACAATTCTACGGTCTGCCGGGGCGGCCCGTGGGATTAAAGTTCAATTTTGATTACAACATTACGTTCACCGACAACAGCTTTGCCGACAAGTTCTTCGGTTATTTGCAGGAGATCGGCGAGCCCGGCGACCCAACTGTTTATCAGCTCCTCTACAATGACCAGGAGAAAAACGTTCTTGACGTAACCGGACCGGTCCTTTACATCGATGGGCCGAGTGTCGAAGCCTGGCTGGCTGAAAACCTGAGGACGCCCCAAAATGGCTATACCGTTGTCTTCATCAACTGGTACGACCGCCCGGACTTCCAATTCCACCTGTACACCAAATCTGACGAAGCCGACCCGGACACCGGCCACAACTTCGGGCTCGAGGATTTCAGCAAGATGATCGCCTGGGGCGGCACGAGCAGCCGCGTGTGGTTCTATGACCTCTCCGCGGGTCCCGAATGGAACACCACCAACTGGAACGTCGACGAGCCCGACCTGGATGGGGATGGGGTGGTCGAATACAGGATGCCCCCGATCTGGGAGTATAGCAGGAAAGGTTATCGCAAGCCTGCGGCCCTCAGCAAGGATTTAGGGCTGGTGACGCGGTTCGTTGCCATCAATCTGCTCTTTACCGCATCGCCGCTTTATGATCCGTTGGTGACCGCTCCTGATGTCGGCGGCGACAAGATCCTTCACATCAACATGTTCGAGGACAATCCGAGGAGTCTCGGGGCGGACCTGATCGACACGGATTACATCCAAAGCGAGTTGTCTGCTTTTCAGCCCTACTACAACTGGCAGACACATCTTGTGGACGTAAACCCGATCGATGAGCAGGCCCGGCGCGCCTTCCGGATCTTTGCAGGCCTGCGGGACCGGGAGGATTGCTGGACCGACTTTGGTACTCCATTTGCCGAGCTGTTCTGTTTCTTCAATGCCAACCTCGACCGGTACGTCCCCGCTTATCCTGAAGAGGATTATGTAGTGCCTATCTTTGCCTTCAATACGACGGATGCAAGGATGGGGGAGCTATTCGGTTTACTGGGCTTCGCGGATGACAACTGGACAGATGGCACACAGTCCTTCATTTTCGAGTTCGACACGCCTCTGCTGGTTTCGTTCGGTTATGGCTTCAGCACGACCACCGTCCATGAGGCCGGCCATCACTTCGGCCTGTCGCACCCGCATGACGGCTATGATTCCGAACTGGGCATCGATTATGGGCCCGGCGGCGAATTCTACTATGCATGGGTCGGCGATGAGAGCGATACGGTCATGCACTACCTGGGACTGAGCAATTCGTTCGGCCAGTTCGACATGGACAACATGTACCGCTGGGAATTTGCCGGGTATATCAACCGGGCGAACAACCTGCTCGACGATATTCTTGCCCACCCGGATGTGAGCACCGTGCAGGGCCACGTGGACCAGGCAGAAGCGTATGCGGCGCTCGCCATCGAGAGCTTCAACAACTGGGACTATCTGGCTGCGGCCATGAACGCACGGCTGGCCTATGATGAAATTGCCACGGCTGCTGCCTTGCTTGGCATCTCGACCGTCGACACGATGCTCCGCATTGCTCCGGTTATGGACGCCTGGGAGAAAGGCGACTGGATCCGCCCCAGGTAACCAGATCCTTCAGCGCGACCGAGAAGACCTCCGCCGGGGGATAAAAGCATAGAGAATCACCTCATGTCAGAAACTCCGACATGAGGTGATTTGCTAAGACCGGTTACACAGCACAAAGCGCCTGTCATCATCGGTATGGTAATTATAGGTCTGCCCGCCTGCCTCCAGTACGATTTTGTAGCCCGGTGTTTCCATCGGAATGTAGTCGATCGCCGGTTGGGGGCAGCCCAGGCTGGCATCCCGCCACACGGTCGGCCTGACTTCCACCAGCGCGATCTGATCGATGGGGATGCCCAGCCTTTGTGCCAGGTCGCCTTTCGCCAGATCTACCATCTTTTGGACGGCTGCATCGGGTGTGATGGCAGGAACCATGGCTGTATCCTTGGGGGTTAACGAGGGATTCACCGATTCTGCCTGTGTGTTCGGGGTCTGCGTTTGTGTGCTTCCAGGCACGGACTCCCCATCCGGCGGGGCCAGCGGGGTTGACTCCGCAGGCCGGCAGGCCGCGAACCCCACAGTGAAAAGCAAATAAGCTGTGAGGATGCAGAAGTATCTCACAAACTCTTCCTCCTTTCCGTCAGTTTAATGTATAGACGGTTATGCAATCACGGATGTTCCTGCTAAGGATAATCCTGGAAGCCCAGGAGAGGATCGCAATTGAGAGGATTAACACTTGCGAGGGCAATCGTTGACACGTTCTTCAATTAGAAAAAGTTACATAGGTTACATCTTTTGCCTATTCCGCCTATTAAGGTGGTAATAATGAAATATCGAAAACGCAAACCCATCGTGAGGTGGGGGCGCAAAGTCATGGATCTGTCAGCCTGATGCGTACAGGCGGGCAGACCGCCAGACCGCCGATTTTTTTGTTCGGCGGTTGTTGGTTCGAAAGGAGGTTCTTCCCCGGAAATACAGCATAATCCACTTACACGCATCCATGCAAGATAGAGCCAACTTTAAGAGGAGATATGTTCATGAAAGCAAAATGGTTTCGTGTATTTTCGCTTGTGCTGGTCCTGGCGGTAGCGATTTCTGCGATTGGACCAGCGTTTGCCCAATCAGGCAATGGCGGGGGACTTTCGAAGCACGATCGCGCACTGCTTGCTGAGGCGATCGTAAATGGCAGACCGACTGTTACATTATTAGTTGCATCCGCCCCGGGTGCCAATAATAGAGTTGCCAGTGGTATTCAGAATTTAGGCGGCACTCTCCGCTACAGGGAAGATGATATCAGTTATATCAGCGCCATTGTGCCGACGGACAAGGTCGAAGCAGTGGCATCCTTGAGCGGCGTTGAATCCCTCGATCTCAATGAAGTCATCCCACTTGAGGACCCGCGTCCCGATCCGGAAGGGGTTGTTGGGATCATCCCGCAGCCTGCACCCGGCGCAGGAACGTCCCGCGTCAATCCCTATATGCCCACACAGGATATCGGGGCAGCCCAATTCGTCGACGCGAACCCGGCATGGGACGGCCGGGGTGTGACGATCGGCATCGTCGACACGGGCGTCCCGCTTGATCACCCGAGCCTGCTGACGACCAGCACCGGCGAGCGCAAGATCGTCGACTGGGTGACAGGCACCGATCCCTTCAGCGATAATGACCCCACCTGGGTTAACATGCAGAGCCAGGTGACGACAGCCGGCGATGGGACTTTCACCTTTACGTATGTAAACTCCACCGTTGTGGTAAATCCGGGACCGCCTCCTACCACGACGTTTCCAACCGCGACGGTAACAGAAACCTTCACTGCGCCCACTGCCGGCACCTATCGGGTGGGTACGATTGACGAACATGATTCCCGCCTGGGAGGCGAAGTTGGAAGGGATCTAAACCGTGATGGCAACCCGGCCGGCACCCGGGGTGTCTTTGCAGTGCTCTGGAATGCAGATACCGGCACGGTCTGGGTGGACACCAACCAGAACAACAATTTCGCCGACGATATGGCAATGACCGACTACAAGGTCAACTTCGACGTCAATTACTTCGGCGTCGACAACCCGGCGACAGCCGTCGCAGAGCGGATGCCCTTCGTGGTGCAGACCGACGGCAAAAATAAGTTCGTCAACATCGGCATCGTCTCCGGCGCGCACGGCTCACATGTTGCTGGCATCGCCGCGGGCAACAGCCTGTTCAGCGGCGCGATGAGCGGCGCTGCGCCCGGCGCGAAGATCGTCTCGCTGCGCGCCTGCCTGTTTATCGCAGGCTGCACAGCCACCGCATTGTTCGAGGGCATGATCTATGTCGCCAAGCAGAGCAACGTGGATGTGATCAACATGTCGATCGGCGGCCTGCCCGCGCTCAACGATGGCAACAATACCCGCGCGATACTCTATGACCGCCTGATCGAGCAGTACAACGTGCAGATGTTCATCTCGGCCGGCAACAGCGGCCCCGGCATGAACACTGTTGGTGATCCCTCCGTGGCGACGCGGGTTATGAGCGTCGGCGCCTACATTACGGATGACACCTACCTGGCGGCCTATGGGGCCCAGTTGTACGAAGATGATAACCTGCACTACTTCTCCTCGCGCGGCCCGCGTGAGGACGGTGGCTTCAAGCCCAATGTGGTGGCCTCAGGCGCGGCAATTTCCACCATCCCGACGTGGCAGCCTCAGGGATGTCTGGCCCAGACCTGTCCTGTCGGCTATGCACTGTTTAATGGTACCTCCATGGCAGCCCCCCAGGCGGCCGGGGCCGCGGCGCTCTTGGTGAGTGCCGCGCAGCAGGCCGGCATCCAGCACCAACCGGCCCAGTTGCGCCAGGCGATGAGTTCCTCGACGCGATACCTCGCAGGCCGCTACCAGGCCTACGAGCAGGGCAATGGCTTGCTGGATGTGGGTGCCGCATGGGGATTGCTCACGACCAATATTAAGACCGTTAACATCCGCTCATCTGTCCCAGTGAATACGATCCTCAGCGGTTTTCTGGCGACGCCCGGCGTTGGCGTGGGCATTAACGACCGTGAAGGCGTGCTGGTAGGGCAGTCGTACACCCGCCAGTACACCTTTGTCCGCACCGATGGTCCCGGCGGCACTATTAACTATAACCTGTCGTGGGTGGATAACGACGGCACGTTCAGCTCGGCGGGCTCGATCGCATTGCCCAAGAACACGCCGGTCACTCTGCCTGTGACGATCAACCCGACCGGGAGCGGGGCACACTCGGCCATCCTCAATCTGGATGACCCAAGCACCGCTGGTATCGAGTATCAGACGATGAACACCGTCATCGCGGCGGACCAGTTTGTGGGTCCCGATTACTCTCTGAGTAAATCAGGAAGTCTTGGTCCCGGCCAGTTCGAAAGCTACTTCTTCTATGTGCCGCCCGGGACGCCCGCCTTCAAAGTTGATATGACTGGTGGTGGCGGCACCGGACTCGGTGCCATTCGCTTCCTGCGCTGGCATCCCTGGGGCCTGCCGATCGACTCGAATGCTGTGAGCAACTGTTATAACGGTACCTCAACACCCCCCTTCACTTGCTCCACGGGCAGCCCCACCAGCCGTACAGTGACGAACCCGCAGGCCGGCGTTTGGGAGGTGACCGTAGATGCCCGCCGCAACTCGGATGCTGTCAGTGCGCCTTTCACGCTCACAGCGTCCATTCTGGGCGCGACCGTCGAACCGAATCCGGACGTGATCGCTTCTGCAACAATAGGTACGCCGATCGCTCGAT
>DASTFG010000515.1:0-4559 GCA_035708785.1 Anaerolineales bacterium | reverse complement strand
CTCCGCCCTGCCCTTCTCCCTCGATGTGAGAAAATGCGAGAGAAATTCCAGTGGATGATGAAATACCATCAGCCTTTCGGCCGCCTGGAGGGTCTCCGCATGAAGTATTGTTTCACTCTCACCGGCCAGCACCAGCCAGGTCCCAACGTATTCGGGAAACAGGATAATGGTCTTGCTGTCCATGTATTTCTCGCGTCGCGCGATCAGCAGATAGCTGTTCAATTTATTGAAAAACGACTCTTTCGATGCATAGTCCTGCAGAGTCATATAAGGCTCGATACCAAGCAAATTTCCGCGCCCTCGGTCCTCGCCAAGCTGATGCATGTCTGGGAAAGTTAAATCATCCATACGGCAAAGTATATAGGATAAATCAATATTGGTTTCTCGGGTCAAAGATCGCATGGCGATTCTTGAATCCTTGCCGGGGCTGTATCTTGAAATTTTACAGAGGCATTCCTGAGTTCACTCACCTTAACGGCTACATCATCGGGCATCAGCAAAGCACCTGCTTCATGGTATACCCAGTCGATATCTTCTTGATATTCCCGTACTCCCTTGGCCTGGACCAATCCCCCGTCAATGAACCACAAATTGAAGTTGATAGACATCGGGGCATCCGGGTAATAATTCCCACCATGTTGGGCAATGAACTCCCCGTCCATAAAATAACGAACTGTCCCACCGATCACCTGTGCGACCAGGGTATGCCAGCCGGCTCGACTCCCCTGGATGGTGCTGCTCGTGTTATCCGCATTCCAGGGCTCGATCTGCACCGTCTCCCAGGTGGTAACGTAAAATGTCAGCGCAGCGCTGCCCCAGCCACCATTCGGCAAATATTCATAATCCATCTCGCTGTAGTCCGGGTCGTAAGGCGTGATCGCATAAAACGTCTGAACCACCTGATCGCCGTCGATGCCCGAGATGGGATCGTCGCTGAAGCGGACGCGAGCAGCGTATGTTCCCTCAAGGTATTTGCGTTGTTGACAAATTTGCGTCTGGTAAGTATTCTCGGAGGTGCCGTCCGGATCAGGGTAATCGACAAACGATATGTTCTCCGGCCGGAACGTCGCGCCGGGCACGCCGGGCCAGCCTGAACCGCTGCGCAGGATCCAGCCATTCGCGGTCATTTCAGGGGCGGTGGAATACGAGAAATCGTCGAAAAGGATCTGCGATGCGTCACTGCCTGAAGTGGGCGAGGCTTCAGTGGGGACTGACACTCTGTCAGAAGTACAACCACCTCCAATCAACAGGCATAATGCAGACAGGGCCAGAATGGACTTCATTTCTTCGGTTCCTTGTATCTGAGTTTTCAGGTCGAGTATAGCACCAGGATTCACCCGGAAAACATTCTGTTATACTCACGGGGCTATGGGAGTTAACTTGATTCGTGAAACTCCGCTGCTCGAAACAGCTTCGGCGTTTTATGTACGCGATATCCCCATCTATGGAAATGCGGTCCTCGCGCCCATGGACGGCTTCTCTGACTGGCCTTTCCGCTCCCTTTGCCGGGCGCTCGGGTCCGCCATGGGCTACACCGAGTTTGTGAAAGTGGAGAAGATCCTGAGCCGCTCGAAGGAACCGGCGAAACGGCTGTATTACGAAGAAGCGGAAAGACCCATCACGTTCCAGATCTACGGCGATGACCCGGATCTGATCCTCAAAGCCGCGCTGCAGGTGCAGGAATTGAACCCGGACATCATCGACATCAACATGGGCTGCCCCGCCAAAAGCATCGCGGACCGCGGCGCGGGGGTCGGGATGATGCTGACACCATCAAAGATCGCACAAACTTTCAAAAAGCTGACCTCTGCACTGAGAGTGCCAGTCACAGGGAAGATCCGTTTAGGGTGGGAGGCAAATAAGAACTACGCATTAATTGCGCGCATCCTGGAGGAAAACGGCGGCTCACTCATTGCCCTTCACGGGCGCACCAAGGAACAGCGCTACAGCGGGCAGGCAGAGTGGGATGCGATCGCAGAGGTGAAGTCACTCGTAAAGATTCCCGTGATCGGAAGCGGGGATGTAAGAACCGTCGACGATATCGAGCGCATGAGGAGGCATACCAATTGCGACGCGGTCATGATCGGCCGCGGCGCGATTGCCAATCCGTGGATCTTCTCAGGACTCGACCGGGAGCAGGTCACGCCGGAACAAGTCCAGAAGACAGTGCGTGAGCACCTGGATAAGAGCATCCGGTTCTACGGCGAGGAAGACGGGCAAAGGCTCTTCCGCAAATATGCAGTCCAATACTTGTTGTTGAAAACGCTGGATCGTGAATCGCGCAAGGAAATTCTGAAGCAAAGACCGACCGGGGAATTTTTGGAGGCCTTGGATCAGATCTATGCAATGGCGTCCATTTAATAAAAGAGCGCGGCACGAAATCCGCGCTGTTATACTTCCGTTTAAGATGATCTCCATCATCCCAACGCTACGTCCAGGATCATCATAATCACAAATCCAAGCATCGCGCCGGAAGTCGCAAAATCCGTATTCTTGGCAAGTTGAGATTCAGGGATTAACTCCTCAACCACGACAAAGATCATCGCGCCCGCGGCAAAAGCCAGTGCATAAGGCAGGATCGGCTTCATCAACAGGACAGCCGCTGCTCCAATGACGCCCGCCACAGGTTCGATCAGGGCAGACGACTGTCCATACCAGAAGCTTTTAGCCCGGGGCATGCCATCTGCATGTAATGGAACGGCGACTGCCACGCCCTCCGGAAAGTTCTGTATGCCGATCCCGATCGCCAGCGCAACGGCCCCGACCAGGCTCGCAGAAGGTAGGTCCGCCCCAACAGCCCCAAAGGCCACGCCCACTGCCAGGCCCTCCGGAAAATTGTGGAGGGTGATTGCCAGAACAAGCAGAATGCTCCTCCTCCATTTTGTGTGAACACCTTCAGCCTCTGTGACAGGAAATCCCAGGTGCAGATGAGGAAGAAACAGATCGATCATACGGATGAACGCGCCACCGGTCAAAAAGCCCACGGCCGCCGGAAGCCAGACCGGCAAATTATTTGTCTCCTGCGACATTGCAATGGCCGGCGTCAGCAGGGACCAGAAACTGGCCGCGATCATCACACCCGCGGCAAAACCCAGCATTCCGTCCAGGAGCCTGCGATTGACCTTTTTGAAAAAGAATACTGTAGCGGCGCCAAGAGCCGTAACAAGCCATGTGAACGTTGTAGCGATCAGCGCCTGCCAGATGGGGCTCAGGTGAGTAAAGGAATCTATCATGGCCCAAGAACCGTCCTATCGAATGTAAATGCCGGAATCCGATAACTCGTGCTTTCTCCTCCTGTTTTGAGTATAGCATAGATGCTTTCCTGATTGCGCCCCTCTTGAAGTTTCTGAGATTGTCTATCGCAGTGGGTTGAGCCGCAGAGCTCACAATGACGCTTGCGTTTTTTCTCCACTGACGACCATATGACGAAGCAACAACTCGTCCATCCAGTTGAACACTTCCAGAGTTTTTTAGAACATAAATTCTGTTATACTTGAGCTATGCCAAAGACTCACACACGCTATGTCTGCCAGGAATGCGGGCGCGTTGCCGCGTCTTATATGGGGAAGTGCCCGCAATGCGGATCGTTCAACAGCATGGTGGAAGAAGTAGTCCACGATGAGCCTGTGACTGCGAAGCGAGGCGCGGCGGTTCGCGGCCTCACGGGACGGTCTACTCCGCGGTCGATCGGCGATGTCTCTGCCAGTGGGGAAGACCGGATCAACCTGCCCATCGGAGAGTTTGCGCGCGTCCTCGGCGGTGGCATCGTGCCTGGCTCGATCGTACTGGTCGGCGGCGACCCAGGGATCGGAAAATCTACGCTGATGCTGCAAATGGCAATGGAGATGGCTTTACAAAAGCGGGTGCTATATGTATCGGGAGAGGAATCCGAACGGCAGATCAAGATGCGTGCAGTGCGGTTGAACGGGCAGAAGGCGCTGCCTGCCAATCTGTTACTTGTCACCGAGACCAACCTCGAGATCATCCTGAACCATATCAACGAAGTAAAGCCCGAATTATTGATCGTCGACTCGATCCAAACCGTTTACCTTTCCAACATGGATTCATCTGCCGGATCCGTTTCGCAGGTGCGTGAATGTTCTTCGCAGCTGCGTGAGCTCGCAAAGACAAGCGGCATCTCCGTCTTTGTGATCGGTCACGTGACGAAAGAGGGCACCATCGCAGGTCCGCGCGTGCTGGAGCATATTGTGGATACGGTTCTGTATCTCGAGGGAGACCGCTTTCAGGCATACCGCCTGTTGCGCTCGGTAAAGAATCGCTTTGGCGCGACCTCCGAAGTCGGCGTGTTCGAGATGCGCGAAGGCGGCCTGGCGGAAGTGACGAATCCGTCCGAGGCGTTTCTTGCGGAGCGGATGATCAACGCCGCCGGCTCTGCCATCGCCGTAACGATGGAAGGCACGCGGCCCATCCTTGTGGAGATCCAGGGACTCACCTCTCCCACCCAATTCGGCAACGCGCGCAGTACTCCCAACGGTGTATACTTCAACAGTCTCTTGTTAATCACAGACGTCCTAACCCGCCGGATGGGGCTTAAGCTT
>DASTFG010000514.1:0-9154 GCA_035708785.1 Anaerolineales bacterium | reverse complement strand
TTTTCATTGATTATTCTCCTTCAACCAGAATACTCTCTCCAGCGGAGCCTTCAACGCTTTCCCAATGAGTAAGGCAGTTTCGATCGTGGGGATGAAACGTCCATTCTCGATGGCGACGATAGAGACTCGTGCAATGCCTACAGCGTCAGCTAACTCTGCCTGTGTCATTCCCAGTTTGGTACGCAGTTCTTTCAAGCGGTTTCCTACACGGTCGTGCGCCATGATGTTAAGTATAATTAACATCGGCCATAATGTCAAGTATACTTAACACCATTTGAACATCCACTTTTGTTTCTGTTCCCTGATAGAACACAGAGGTGCCCGACCAGCGCTCCGCTGCCCAAAGGGCACAATGTCAGCGCGAGGACTTTCTCTTCTTCTTTACGATTTTATACCCCAACCGCCTCATCGCATTCTCGTCGTCCCGCCAGTCTTTCAAGACCTTCACGCGTAGCTCCAGAAAGATCGGCCTCCCGCTCATCTCCTCGATTTCTTTACGCGCCGTGGAGCCGATCGTTTTCAGCATCTTCCCGCCTTCGCCGATGACGATTCCCTTTTGCGAGTTACGCTCCACGAACACGGTCGCCGCGATGTAAAGCATTCCATTCTCGCGCTCCTTGAACTCGTCCACGCGCACGCCGACCCCGTGCGGCACTTCGTCGCGCAGGTGCTGCAGGGCTGCCTCCCGGACCAGGTCTGCGGCGATATCGCGCTCGTAGGAATCGGTCACCTGTTCCTCGTCGAACTCCGGCGGGCGGACAGGTGCGAGCGATATCAATAACGCAAGCAGTTGATCGAGATTGCGGTTCTGCGTCGCGGAAATGGAGATGACATGCGCTTCCCTTTTCAGGGACTCCTGGTACGCTTCGAGCCGCGCGGCCAGGACCTCAGCCCCGACCAGGTCGATCTTGTTTGCGGCCAGCACAAGCGGAGTCCGGCGCGGGACGCGGTTGAGCAGGGACGCGATCTGCTCGTCTTCCTCCGTGGGCCGGGCGGAGATGTCCACCAGCCACAGGATCACATCCACGCCCTCGAGCGCTTCTTCCGCCTCCTGGTTGAGGAACTGGCCGAGCTTGTGCCGTGGGCTGTGCAGGCCTGGTGTATCCACAAAGACGAGCTGCGCCGACTCGGTGGTGAGGATCCCGAGCTGACGCCTGCGCGTGGTCTGCGGCTTGGGGGAAACCGCCGCGATCTTTTGCCCGAGCAGGGCATTCACCAAGGTTGACTTTCCAACATTGGGCCGCCCGATGATGGCTACAAACGCGGATCTAAATTGTCCCCCCTGTTCTTCTATACTTTGAACCATTCAACCACTTCCTGAGCCTTGCTCAACGTATTCTCAGACGACGCAGGGACCGATCCCAGACCTTGTGTGCATATGCGATCACCGGGTGGGTCCACTCCCCTACGGGCACACCCGATTCTAGCGCTCCCAGCAAGTCTTGTGGAGTCTGAATGTGCTGGACCGGAGCTTCCACCCAGGCGCTGCCAATATCGGCTAACGTATGAGCATCCGAGCCGGCGCTCATCGGCAGACCATACAGCTGAGACCAGTCGACCGCCGCCTGGTTCCAGCGAGGCCGTGAGATGCGGGCATTGAATGTCTCGACGATATCGATTTCGTCTGCAACGGTTTCGAGCGCGGCGGGCTGGAGCCGCCAGCGCTTCAGCGGGTCGAAGCCATGCGGTAGAAGCACCAATCCACCCTGTTCCCTAATCGCATCGATCGTTTCCTTGGGGCTCATCCCGGCGGGGATGCGTTCTTTCAGGAACAATCCAATGATCTCGCCGTTGATTGTACTAACTTCCTCACCCACGATAACCGTCAAAGGGAAACCGGCCTTTTTTACCTTTTCCTCCTCGACCATTTCCTGCAGCTTCTGTGCTCCCCAGATCTCGTTATGATCGGTGAGCGCCTGGATCCATACGCCCCTCTCTCTGCAGCGAGCGGGGAACAGATCAAGTGGCGTGCTGCAGTCATGAGATGCCTCGCTATGACAGTGGAGGTCGATTTTCATGTTCCCCGGTTCGGCGCGACCTTCTTCTTCGACCACCGCACCCAGGGATTCTACCTCTTCCGCTTCCTGGGGAGATAACTGTTCTACCTGCTCCGAGGCAGGTCTTTTATCCATACATCATCCTTTCATTCTCGATCGTTCAAAGGAGTGGAGGGCTGCCAGATCTCCAGCGCTTGTGGCATCACTTCAACCCGAATGATATTTCCTTCTGAAGGAGCTGCCGGGTCGGCTGCTCCTGTAGCCGGATTCTGCTTCCTGGAACGTTCGCTGACCGGTGGATGAACCTCAGCATCGACGTGGAATGGGAAATTGCCCGGCCAGTGTATCTCCAGGTTTTGCCCGCGGGATATTTCCACATTCGGGAGCTCGTCCAGGTTCTCGTCGAGCAAACTTGCCACATAACGGAACAAGCTTTCGTCCTGATCCGGGCGGATGCGCACCACATCCAGCAGACCGTCTCCCGGATCGGCTTCCGGTGCCAGCTTGATCCATGGCCCAAATCTGGGGGTATTCATCACTTCGAACATGCGATAGATGCCGGAGATATCCTCACCATCCAGGGTCATTTGACAGGAGTGGGCTTCATACTCGTTGATTGTCTCGATGATTGATGAAATCGAACGCAGGAGACTTCTGCCTTCATTCGGGTCATAGATGGCCAGGCCATCGGCATAAAGGCCAAAACCACAGGCCTCGATAAAAAAATCTCTTCCCCAGGGTGCTGTGACAACACCAACGTCAAAGTGGCGCTTAACCGGATCCCTCAAGCCCGCGATGATCTCCAGTGCGGCTCCCTCAATGCCAAGGGAATGGCCGACGTTATTGGCTGTGCCAAGCGGCAAATGGGTCAAAGAAACGTTCTTTCGCAGCAGCCGCGTGGCGACGGCCCGAAACGTGCCATCCCCGCCGGCACTGACCACCAGTCCCTGAATGCCATCCAGGGCTGAATCCAATTGAGCTTCGCTGCTCGTCGTCAGTAGCACGGGCTCATAGCCGGCTTCACTGAGCGCCCGGATCAATTCTTTGGGCTCCATTTGTTCTGCGCCCCCCGAGTTCGGATTTATGACAACCGTTGCCTGCATATTTTGCTCCATGAATTCCTATGATTTTACCGGCTCGGGATTCTCGTCCTCCCCTCGCCAGGCGAAGAAATACACCAAAGCGCCTAAGAGCGCCTGAAAAAACACGGTTGCAATCCGGAAGATTGCAGTGGCTGCCAGGCCGGTATCCGGGTCGATCCCTGCAGAAGTGGACAGAAACCCGACCATGCTGGCTTCGGTCACGCCCACGCCTGCCGGCAGCGCAGACAACCGCCCCAGCATCGTCGGGACGATATAGGCAAAGAAAAGAGTCGCGTAGGATACATGCAGGCCAAACCCTCGCAGGCTGAAATCCAGCATGATGACCTGTACCAAAAGCCCGGCCACTGTTATGGCCAACGCGACCAAAATGGTGCGGGTGTTGATCACCTCGCGTCCGTTTCGCAGGAAATGCTTCCACTGGTCAGCAAAATTAAACCGTTTAGCAATTGCAGCTGCAGCGCGCTCCAGCCAGCGACGAGGCGCGGGGAACAGGAAAATGACCCCCAGCGAGATAAGAATTCCCAGCAGGATCAGCACCGGAAGCCTGACACTCTCGAACCAGAACGCAGCGAAGAGTGCACTGCCGATAAAAGCAACCTGGTCCAGGATGCTGGAGAGCGCGACCGGCATACCGCTCTTGGCAACCGAGACACCGGCCTGGTTCATTAATCCGGCACGCGCGGCCACGCCGCCTGGCACAAGCGTTGCCGCCGTGCCAGCGATATAGCCGCGAAACAGAACACTTCCGGGCACATCGCTGACCGGGCGCATTAGTAAAATGAATCGCCAGGCTTTCATCGCCAGGTAAAGGGTTGATAAGGCCAGTAAGACAGGCGCGAAAGCGTAATCATAAGACCGGAGGGCCTGAAGAACTTCTTCTCCATTGATGTACTTCAGCGCGGCAATGACCAGACCCACGAGCACGGCTGCATGCAGGATGTACTTAAGATATTTGCCTTTTCCGTTTTTGCGATCTCTTGTCATCTTTTGATACCTCTAGACATTGGGAGTGGCCCGCAAAGAGCCCTCATCTCTTATAACGAATCCCCCTCAATAAGCGCACTGGGTCATATCAAATGTGTTTCAACGCCTTTCACAGCCGATCGATCGGTTGCGGTGGGAGTCACATTCTCAGCGCGCCGACCCGCGTGAACTGGTGGACACCCGCCCGATGATGGCGGTGAAGCCCGAGCGGAAACCGTTCAATGGACCCTTTCGTAGATGCGTATTGCAGGATTTACGAATGCAATATTCGTTTGGGGAAGATAAGGCGGAAGGGTGTAACTGAATTCGGCCAGAAGCTGGTAACGGTTCGATCGTCCTGTTTCCAGTTGTTTAAAGAAATCACATTCGACTTGCATGCTCTGACATATATAAGGATCACTGAACCTGGATGATGTAAAACTGTCGGTGACCAGATAATCGGTCATGCGCTCGTCCAGGCCAGCCTCGCCGGCATTGAATACGTACCTGGTGCTGGTGGGCAGCGATCCTCCCATGATCTTAATGAAATGGATCGGATAATTATGTTCGCGCTCGAAATGGTCGGCGGGGATTGTGGGGGGATACAGCGTGTGTTCGAGAGATGTGCCGGGCGGCAGCGTCTTTATGAATTCACTTGCAGGGATACGCGCGTCGTTCATGAAGAGCGACATCACGCTGATATTCCGTGCGAAGGAGAACAAGAGGATCAGGCCGAGTGCCGCGTGCACCAGCCCTGGGTAGATTGGGCGTTCCTGTTGTCTTGCAAACCGGTATAGATCCTCGATGAACAACGCGCCAAGTACTGCAAACAGAGGCATCATCGGCAGGAAGAAGCGCGTTTGATAATTGTAGGAGAGCATGATCGGTACGTCGAGGGCCAGGATCGAAAGGATAAAAATCAGCAGGGAATCCGCTAGTGGTCTGGTCGCCGGTTTCCCCTGGTACAACCCCTGGAAAATCTTATAGCATCCCCACAAGAATGCTGCTGAAAACAGAATGAACAGAAGCAGCCCGACCCCGTCCGCGAAATTTGGATACTGGCCGAGGATGCCTCTCAGGCTATCCGGCTGGCGCGCATAATTGCCCGTTCGTATAAGTGCGGGGATCATACGCTTGAAGTAAAAAGACATCCAGAAGAGGGATTTTGGGGTGCCCGCGGCAAAACCAAGGAACGTCAGGGCGCCGCCAATGAACAGTGTTTCCAGGATGCGAAGGGGCCGCTTCGACAAGGAATGTCGTTTTGAGAATAAATACAGAAAAACGGGAACGAGCACCAGGCTGATCGCATTGTATTTACTCGAGGCGGCCATCCCTACGCCGATGAATGAGGCGTACAGCCAGGCTCTGTGATCTGATCTCCTGTAATTGACCAGGAATAAAATGGTCAGCGCGACAAAAAAGGTAATGTATGTATCGTTGTGAGCAAACCGACCGTTATGCTGCATCTCGCTCACGGAAAGCAGGAGCATGCCGCTCAGCCCTGCAATGTAGATATTCCCGCCGGCCCGACGGGTGATGAAATAGGTCAGGGCGATGGTCAGCCCTGCCAGCACAGCCGAAAGGATTCGTGAGGCGACCAGGATCTCCCCTTCGCCTCCCCCGAACGCGAGGACGGCCTTGCCGAGAAAGAACATCGCATACTGGGGCAGGGAAGGATAGTCGAAGTTGATCTCGTCGAATACCCACTCGCCGTGCAGGGCTTTGATCGAGCGCACGACGATCTCATCCGGATGCCAGGTAGACGGCGCCCCCCAGGAAATGCCCGGCAGCGTGATCGCCAGGAACAGAATGAACAGGGCGAGCGGGAACACGAACTCGTACTTGTTCAAAGGGGATCGTGCGAGGCGAGGGGCAGAATTCATCAATCCGCTGCCGGCGCCTCTTTCACGGCGGCTGTGGCCGGCTTCCAATTCACAACCGCAAGACTCGCAAGGACCAGCACCGTGCCGGCCAGCAATTGCCAGGAAAGCTGCTCGTTCAAGAAGATCACGCCGAGAATTACACCGCCGACCGGGAACAGGTAAGTTACCATGGATGTGCGTGTGGGCCCGATTTCGTGTATGAGATACCAGAGCATGATCACCGCCAGACCTGAACCAAGCACACCAAGCCAGAGAACCGAGATCCAGGTCAGCGGCAGCCCCGGGAATTCAAAGGGTTTTTCTGCCAGCGGACCAATTGCCCACATGAAGATTGTCGAAGTGATGAGCGGCATTGCACCGCGCACGATACCATCAACATGCCGGGTCAGCTTCCGGGCGAATACGGCGCTCCCGGCGTAGAAGAGGGAAGCCAGGATCACCGCCCCCTGCCCGATCACCGAGTTCTGCGCGCCCGCGGTCAGATCCTTGCTGAGCAGCAGGACTACGCCGCCAAAGCCGATCAACAAGCCGAGGACTTTTTGCACGGTCATTTTGTCGTCTTGCAGCAGTAGATGCGCAATGACGATGGTAAATAAGGGAGTGGTTGCGTTGAGGATGGAGGCGACAGCCGAATCGATGGTCTGCTCGCCCCAGGAGATGAAAAAGATCGGGATGGCCAGGCTGGCAGGCCCCAGGATGGCAAAAATCCCCCATGTTTTCCCATCGCGCGGCCAGGTCACTCGTTGGTAGATGCCAATCGCCACGGCCGTCAGCGCGCCGAACAACATGCGGAAGGCAGTCAGCGCCATCGGGCCGATCTCCTGCACGCCGATCTTGATCCACAGGAAGGACGAGCTCCAGATCAGGCCAAGAGTGATAAAAACGAGCCAGTGTTTGGGTTTCAAGGGACACTCCTTATGAGTATTCAGAACGACAAGGTTACGATGAATTGAGCGGGGTGGATATTACGCAGTCATCCGGTTCCATTTTATGAAACCCTCACAGGTTTGCCGACCCGATTCTTGCGGTTTTTGTGGTGAATTCCTGACAAAATCGGTCGTATGTAGTCTATCATATTTGACGTATAATATTTAAGAGCGTCGTTTTAGAAGCAGTACACGTTGAGTGGAAAGATCTCATGGTTGGTGAAAGAAGACGACAACTAAAAGTATTTCTTTGTCACGCCTCGGGGGACAAACCACCGGTTCGCAATCTATACAAACGTTTGGTTGTAGAAGGAGTGGATGTGTGGTTGGATCAGGAGAAGCTGTTGCCTGGTCAAGATTGGCAGGTGGAGATTCCGCGTGCAGTGAGGGAAGCAGATGTAGTGATCATTTGCCTGTCAAATAAATCGATCACGAAAGAGGGATATATTCAGAAAGAAATCAGATTTGCGTTGGACAGTGCAGAGGAAAAACCTGAAGGAACGATTTTCCTGATTCCGGCCCGGCTGGAGGATTGCGTTGTGCCAGAAAGGTTAAATCGCTGGCAGTGGGTGGATTTATTCGAGGAGAACGGTTTCGTGAGGTTGTTACGCTCGTTGAAGTTGCGCGCCGATCGGGTAGGCGCTGTCATTGAGCCTGCAGGATATGAAAGCGAAGATCAGGAAACTGAGCGCAGACTCGATCAGTTTTATACAGAGGGACTGGCCGCTTTTTATACCGAAGATTGGGACCGGGCCTACCAGCGTTTCCAATCCATTCTGCGTGAGCGACCCAACCATACAAACGCAGCGGAAAAACTTGCACAGGCACAGCGACAGAGGGATTTAACGAAGCTCTATGCCCAGGCGGCAGAGGCCTACGAATCAGAGAACTGGCCGGCTGCCATCCAGGCTCTGGAGGAATTGCTGGGCAAGTCCGGGAATTACAAGGACGCTGCTCAACTACTAAAGGATGCGAAAAAGCGAAGGCAGCTTCGAGAACTTTATGCGGAAGCGAAAACATTACACGCTGCACAGAAGTGGCAGGCCGTCATCCGAGTCTTCGATCAAATTGCCGGAATTGACCCCGCCTACTCGGACCCTGAAGGTTTATTATCTTCTGCACAACAGGAAGTTGCTGAACTCAAACGACTGGCTGATTTGAATGACCTGTATCGACAGGGTATTCATAAAATGGAGGCCGGCCAGTGGTATGAAGCCCGCGACCTGCTTGAACAAGTTCATAAAGCACACATAGGCTTTCTCGAAACGGAACGTTTGCTAAGAAAGGTTGAAAATGAAATCCTAAGAATTGAAGAAGGACGCAAACGCAACGCACAGGTGCAGATGCTCTATGAACAAGCCCATAAAATGACACGGGCGGGTCAGTGGACTAAGGCTTTGGCTCAGATGGAGGAAATCCAAAAACTCGACAACCAGTTTGTAGACGGCGATGGCATCGTGGAAAAATCTAAGGCCGAACTGGGGCGCGAAGAACAGGAAGCCCAGCGGCGGAGGGAATTGGCTTCACTCTATGCTGAGGCAGTGAGCCTGCTGGAAGCAAAGAAGTATCAGGAAGCCCTGGAAAAGTGGAATGCGATCCAGGCAATTGATCCGAGATATCGGGACACTTATCGGGTAAAGAAAACTGCCAGGAGAAAATTAGACGAATTATCCCGGCCTGAAGCGGCTGGACGACCGTTGCCCAGGCAGATCACTAATTGGTTCAGAGCTGAAGCCAACATACCAGCTGACCGCGAGATACTTACTGAAAGATTACTTTTGCTTTCTTTTGCTACTGTTCTGATAATCGTCTTAGTGTATCTCGTTGTTGCGGATTTGACGCGCATCAGAGAAGCCAGTGCTGTAGCAAGATTCTTGTCTCTGTTTTCCGTCGGTGGGCTGTACGGTATAGTAGTAGCGCTTACCTTAAGTAAGACCATTAGCAGCTGGCATAGGAAGCAGTCCTTAATTGTGATTGTTGGCTGGGCACTTGCACAGAGTGTTCCCTGGATTGCGCGGCAATACTTTGCTGTAGATTTCATAACCATTTATGCCTTATTCGCTGGTCTTTCCACTACGGTTGCAATAAAATGGGCAAAACCCGCTACTCGGCCAATTACTTTGATCATCATTTTCGCGAGCTGGGTGCTGGCGTGGCAAGTCGGGGGCCTACTAGGGAGTTACCTTCAAGAAATTTTCAACAGCCAATACGTTGGGGCTATAGCAGATCCGCTTTCAGTCCTGCTCGGATTATTATTTACATTTGGAATGCAAGTGGAAGGA
>DASTFG010000513.1:0-7235 GCA_035708785.1 Anaerolineales bacterium | reverse complement strand
CCTGCGGCATGATCTGCAAATTGTGGGGGAGTATCCCTTGCGCGTCCAGCATTGCCTGATCGCATTGCCCGGCGTAAAGAGAGCGGAGATCAAAAAAGTGATCAGCCACCCGCAGGCGCTGGGACAGTGCGCGGCCTATCTGCGCCGGCTGTCCGTTAGGACTGAATCGGCTTACGATACCGCGGGGAGCGTGAAGATGTTAAAGGAATCCGGCGCGCACGACACCGCCGCGATCGCCTCCCGCCGGGCCGCGGAGATCCATGCGATGCAGATCCTCGAAGAGGGGATCGAGGACAACCCCGAGAACTACACCCGGTTCCTGGCCATCTCGCAGGAGGCGGTGAGGCCGGAAGGCGAAGCCAAGACGTCCATTGTGTTCACCCTGAAGAACCAGCCCGGCGCGCTGTTCAAGGCCCTGAGTGTCTTCGCCCTGCGCGACATCGACCTGACGAAAATCGAGTCGCGCCCACTGCAGGGCAAGCCCTGGGAATATCTCTTTTACATCGACTTCGCCGGCGCGGCGCACGAAGACACCGTCCGCAAGGCGCTGGACCACTTGGGCGAGTATGCCCTGATGTTGAGGCTGCTGGGTTCCTATCCCCGGTATAAATAGTAGAGCCACATGCAGAAAACAGGCATGTCCTCATCGCTCTGGACATGCCTGTTTTGTTCTAGGCAACGCCTTACGGTGACAGATATCCTGCCCAGAACATATAGACACCATATAGAAACCATATAGACAAGTGGCTGCAAGGTGGAGGAACAAGGAGCCTTTGGTGATCAAAGCCATGGATCAGATATGGGCCGAGCGTTGAAATGTGGTTATGAAAGGTAAGAAGAAAGATGGAAAGACATCCATTCCCTCTTGACATCTGTCCCCCTCCGTCATAGAATACCGCCCAATAAGATAACTAAAAACGCAGACGAGGACGAGTACGCTTCAGAGCGGTTTTCAGAGAGCCGAGCACGTGGTCTGACGACCACAGGGTGCGAGCGAGGCAAAAGCGCAGAAGCCGAATGGACCTCCGAGTTGAAAGTGAGAACGCGCTGAGTGCTTCGCAATCGAAGCGCAAGTAACACAATTCGGGAGCTCCCGTTATCGAGCAAGGGTATAACCACAGGCCGCAGGCAATGTGACGTACCTGAAAAGAGTGACGCTGGCTTTTCCTCCCTGTTGCATCACAACAGGGTTTTTTGTTAGGTGAGCGTTAACCTGGGTGGCACCACGAGACTCCCCTCTCGTCCCAATGGACGGCGGGGAGTCTTTGTTTCGAAAGGAGCAAGCATGCTACTCGAATCGACCACCATCCAAACTATCGTCCGGGAGATCTCCGCTGACCTCGAGACGCCCATCAGCGTGTATATGAAGCTGCGCGGGCAGGGTCCCTCCTTTTTATTGGAATCCGTCGAGGGCGGCGAGCGGATCGCACGCTATTCCTTTATCGGGGTCAAGCCGCGGGCGCAGTACATCCTGCGCGGGGACCAGATCCAGGTCTTCGAAGGCGAAGTGCCTCGCTCCATCCCGCTCGAGGCGGGCCTCGACCCGACGTACGTGCTGCAGCAGGAGATGGCGCGCTTCCGCCCGATGGGGGGGCCGGGCATGCCGCGCTTCATCGGTGGACTGGTGGGGTATCTTGGTTACGAGTCCGTGCGCTACTTCGAGCCCACCCTTATCCCGCAGCTGAAGGTGGACCGCGGAATACCCGACGGGATCTACCTGCTGGCCGATACGGTGGTCGCTTTCGATCACGCCCGGCGCAGTCTTTCGCTGATCGCCAATGTGCTCGATGGCGACCTGGACGCCGCCAATCGCAAGCTGGACGAGATTGCCGCGCACATCCGGGAGCCAATCCCTCCCCACCAGCAGCCCGGCCCCACGGCATCCACCACGCGCTCGAACATGGCTCAGCAGAGGTTCGAAGCGATGGTCCGCCAGGCCAAGGACTATATTGCCGCGGGCGATATCTACCAGGTGGTTCTCTCGCAGCGCTTCGGCCGCGAGACGTCCGCTGAAGCCTTTGATGTCTACCGCGCCGTCCGCCGCCTCAACCCATCGCCCTATATGTTCTTCTTCGATTTCGGCCTCGTGGACGGCGAGCCGTTCTATCTGGTGGGTTCATCGCCGGAGATGTTCGTCCGTCTGGAGGGGCGCGCCGCTTCCCTCCGCCCGATTGCCGGGACGCGGCCCCGAGCCGCCGACCCCGACGCGGACGCTGCACTCGCGACGGAGCTGCTCGCCGACCCGAAGGAACGCGCCGAGCACGTAATGCTCGTGGACCTGGGGCGCAACGACCTGGGCCGGGTCTGCGAATATGGGACAGTGAATGTCTCAGAATTCTTCACCATCGAGCGCTATTCGCACGTGATGCATATCGTCTCGCATGTGGAGGGCAGGCTGCGTCCCGAACTGAACGCCTTCGACCTGGTACGGGCGGCCTTCCCCGCCGGGACGGTCAGCGGTGCGCCGAAGGTCCGGGCGATGGAGATCATCGCCGAGCTCGAACCCGACGCGCGCGGCCCGTATGCCGGCATGGTCGGTTACTTCGGATTCGATGGTACGATGGATACCTGCCTCGCCATCCGGACGATGGTCGGGCGCGGGAGGACCTTCAGCGTCCAGGCGGGCGCGGGCATTGTCGCCGACTCGGACCCGAGCACCGAATATCAGGAGACCGTAAATAAAGCGACAGCCATGCTGCGCGCCATCGAAATGGCTGAAATGAACAGCTAACATGCCGTTGCGAGTGTACTTGGCGAAGCAACCCCCAACGGAGGGAGCCAATTTCATCGATAGAGTTGCCAAACACTGGGAGATTGCTTCCCGAAGGCTCGCAATGACATTAAATGAGTGAAAGGAGTGACCTATGACAAATACCAAACCCCGCCTGCTCACAGGTGACCGCCCGACAGGGCGACTGCACCTCGGGCATTACGTCGGCTCGCTGGCCAACCGTGTGCGCATGCAGCACGAATACGAATCCTTTTTCATCATCGCAGACCTGCATACGCTGACCACCAAGCCCGAGCCGCAGTACATCAAGGACATCCCGCTCTACATCCGCGAGACCGTCCTAGACTATCTGGCGGTCGGCATCGAGCCTTCAATCAGCACGATCTTTGTCCAGTCGGCCATCCCGGAAACGTATGAGCTCAACCTGCTCTTCGAGATGCTCGTGACCGTGCCGCGCCTCGAGCGTATGCCCACCCTTAAGGACATGGCGCGGGATGCCAACATTGATTCGATGCCCTTCGGCCTGCTCGGCTATCCTGTGCTTCAGGCCGTGGATATCCTCCTCCCGCGCGCCCATGCCGTTCCTGTCGGCAGGGATAACCAGTCCCATGTGGAGCTGGCCCGCGAGCTCGCCCGGCGCTTCAACAACACTTACGGCGAGCTCTTCCCGGAACCGGAGCCGATCATCGGCGATGTGCCTTTGCTGGTCGGTACGGACGGCCAGAACAAGATGAGCAAATCGCTGGGCAACGCGATCTATCTTTCGGACGATACAAAGACGGTCGAAGAAAAAGTGCGCGGCATGTATACCGACCCCAGGCGCCTGTGCGCCAGCGACCCGGGGACGGTCGAGGGCAATCCCGTCTTTATCTATCACGACGCATTCAATGCCGACCGCGCCGAGGTGCAAGAGCTCAAGGAACGCTACCGCACCGGGAAAGTCGGCGATGTGGAAGTCAAGAAGAAACTTGCAGCGGCGATCAATAACTTCCTCGAGCCGATCCGGGAGCGGCGGGCGTACTTCCTTGCGCATCCAACGATCCCACACGACGTGCTGGCCAGCGGTATCCGCCGGATGCAGGCGGAGGCGAAAGCCACGATGGAGATCGTCCGCTCGCTGACAGGCTTATCGTATTCACATGAGCTCTTCGCGGATGAAGTGGATCTGTTTGGCGAGTATGACTAAATCCGGAGACTGACCCGCGCGCCCATGAAACCTCAAAGGCTCTCCAGCCACATGACCGTCATGATGGGCACGATCCATGCCGCCGCCTGCAGTGCGAGTACGAGCAGCGCGGGTAGTGGTCGCTTTGGCAGCCATTTGAGGGCAAAATACGCCGCGATCGGCAGTTGTGCCAGCATGATGAGCTGAAAGATGCGAGCAGGCGCTCCTTCATCTTCATGATGAACAATGCCGAAAATCGCGACGTAACCCAGAAGGAATATCAAGGCTATCAGCGACATCGCCAAGGGAATCCAGGCGCTCGGCTGTTTTAGCAGCGAGTTGGTTTCTGGCTCCTCATTCATGGCACGTTCTCCTGTAAAGGACATTATATGAGTTGCCGCAATCAATTTCAATCAAAGACTCTCGCAAGGGTATCGCAGGCACAAGAAAGGAGTACCTGATGCTCGTCCTCATCGATAACTATGACTCGTTCACATACAACCTCGTCCAGTACTTCGGGGAGCTCGGCGCGGAGGTGCGCGTCTTCCGCAATGACCAGGTGGCGCTGGATGAGCTGATTGCCATCAAGCCCTCGCACCTGGTCATTTCGCCGGGACCGGGAGAGCCGATCAAGGATGACGGCATCTCTGCGGATGCGGTCCGGCACTTCACAGGCAAGATTCCGGTGCTCGGCGTCTGCCTCGGGCACCAGTGCTTGGGCGCGGTCTACGGCGGGAAGGTCGATCGCGCCCCGCGCCTGATGCACGGCAAGACATCCCTGGTAAACCACAACCGGCAGGATATCTTCAAAGATATCCCCTCGCCTTTCGAGGCCATGCGGTATCACTCGCTGGTGGTCTATGACCCCGTTCCCGCCGAGCTGGAGGTCACAGCCACCACGGCCGAGGGTGAGATCATGGCGCTCAGGCACCGCCAGCACCAGACGTTCGGCGTGCAGTTCCATCCGGAATCGATCCTGACCGAGCACGGCAAACAGATCCTGAAGAATTTTCTGGACATCAAAGTCCCTCCACCGACAGGAGAACTATCCATGCTTAAGCCCTTTATTGCCAAAACCATCAACCGCACCGACCTCACGGTCGAAGAGGCCGAGAAGGCCATGAATGTCATCATGACCGGCGGAGCGACGCCGGCGCAGATCGGCGCGTATCTGGTTGCGCTCCGCATGAAGGGAGAAACGATCCCTGAGATCACCGGATCGGTGCGAGCAATGCGCGCCAATGCGGTCAAGGTCCATCTGGCGAAAGATGAAAAGCCGGTCTACGATGTGGTCGGCACGGGCGGCGATGGCGCTCACACCTTCAATATCTCGACAGCCGCCGCCTTCGTTCTCGCAGGCACGGGACGCAGGGTGGCCAAGCATGGCAACCGGGCAGCCTCGTCGCAGTGCGGCAGCGCAGATGTCCTGGCCGCGCTCGGACTGAACCTGGAGTTGACGCCCCAGCAGGTTGGCAAGGCGATCGACGAGATAGGGATCGGCTTCATGTTTGCGCCGAAGTTCCATCCCGCCATGAAGCATGCGATTGGCCCTCGTAAGGAGATCGGCCAGCGTACGATCTTCAACATCCTTGGCCCGCTGACCAACCCGGCCGGCGCGCATATCCAGCTGACGGGCGTCTTTACGCCCGAGCTGACCGAGCCGCTTGCGAACGTGCTCAACGAGCTTGGTTCACGCGCGGCGCTGGTCATTTATGGCGCAGGCGGGACGGATGAGCTCAGTCCCTGCGGCGTGAACCGCATCAGCCACCTCAAGGATGGCGCAGTCCGCACCTACGATTTCGATCCGCTGGAACTCGATATCCCGCGTGCGACCGTCGCCGACCTGCGCGGTGGCACGCCGGATGAGTCGGCGCACATGATGCGGGAGCTGCTGAGCAGCAAGCTGGACGGTGCACGCCGGGATGCGGTCCTGCTCAACGCGGCGGGGGCGCTGGCTGCCGAATCGGGAGATTTCAAGTCCGCACTCGAGGAGGCTTGGGCCTCTCTGGACAGCGGCAGGGCCCTCGCCAAGCTCAACGCATTGGTGGAGTTCAGCCAATCCTTTGCACCGACGACAGTGGCATGAGCAACATTCTCGAAAAGATCGTCGCGCATAAGAAGACGGAAATTGCGGGACTGGATGGCCGTGCGCTGCGTAACGCTGCGGAAGACTCTCCTGCGCCGAGGGATTTCCTCTCCGCTATAAAGCATCGCTCCCATCCCGGCCCGAGCCTGATCGCCGAGCTCAAGCGTGCCTCTCCCTCCAAGGGGATCCTCGCCTCGGACCTCGACCTCTTCCAGCTTGCGAAGATCTGCGCGGAGAACGGCGCTTCTGCCCTCAGTGTGCTGACAGATGAAAAATTCTTTATGGGCAAGCTTGAGACCCTGCAAGAATTGCGGTTCGGATACAAGTCAGAGTTACCCCTGCTGCGCAAGGACTTCATCATCGACGAAGTCCAGCTCTACGAATCGCGCGCCACTGGCGCGGATGCGGTCCTGCTGATCGTCGCCGCTCTTCCGGATGATCAGCATCTGGCTGACCTGCACGCTCTCACCCTGCAACTGGGCCTGGCGGCACTGGTCGAGGTGCATAATGAAGCTGAGATCGAGCGGGCCCTAAAGTTGCAAGGTGTTCTCCTGATCGGGATCAATAACCGCGACCTGGCGACGTTCGACGTTTCGCTGGCGACGACCGAGCGCTTACGCCCGCTCATCCCTCCGGAGATCGTCCTGGTCGCCGAGAGCGGCATCTTTATCGCAGGCGATGTCGAAAGATTGGCTCACGCCCATGTGGATGCTATCCTTGTTGGAGAGGCACTAGTGACCGCCGAAGATATCCCTGCCAAAGTGCGTGAGCTTTCGGGATGGCACGAACCCTCGGAGCTATTCCAAAAAGATAAAATTAATCCGTAATACGACATGAATATCGCGGTACAGAATATATGACAAAGATAAAAATCTGCGGAATCAAAACGGTCGGCGATGCACTGGCTGCCATGGAGGCGGGCGCGGACCTGATCGGCTTCAACTTCTATCCGGGAAGCCCTCGCTGCATCGATGTGGGCGGGTGCCGCGACGTCATGTCCGTGATGAGGAAGTATGGGCAGATCACCTATGTAGGCGTATTTGTCAACGCCTCGTCGGCAGAAGTCAGGGCGACCATCGGAACATGCGGATTAAGCCTTGCACAATTGCACGGAGACGAATCAGCAGAGACGGTGAAGGCTCTCCATGGACGAGCGTTCAAGGGTCTCCGCGGTGTCCCTGAGCAGCCGGATGGATTCGCCCGCGATCAGGCTCCCGCGTTATTTGTGGATGCCTCTGTCAAAGGCGCTTATG
>DASTFG010000512.1:0-2906 GCA_035708785.1 Anaerolineales bacterium | reverse complement strand
ATGGCGTCCTTCCAGGCGATGGCAAAGATTTTCTTCATAGACAATTCCCGTAGGGGCGGACGGCTGTCCGCCCCTACAAAATCACTTTTGCATAATCCCTTGACGATTGAACAGCAGGACCGCAACACCGAACAAACCTATGCCCATGATGAGCAGTGCGGTGCTGGGTTCTATGAGATTCGGTAGGTTGCCGCCCAGGGCGAGGGTCGTAAAGCCGTCGAGTCCCCAGGCATTCGGCGTGATCTTGCTCAAAGTCTGCACAGGGGGCGGCAACTGTTCGAGACTGATAAAGCTGCCGCCCAGGATTCCAAAGATCAGCATGATGGCCGAGCCGATGCTGCCAACCTGCCCCGGGGTGCGCGCCAGGGCGGTGATGAGCATACCCCAGCCTGTCGCGCCAAAGACCGCCGCGAGGATGAGTGCGATCACCCCCGGTACATTACCCCATCTCACCCCAAAGAAGATGGAACTCGCGGCGATCAATATCCCGACCTGCGCCGCGCCCGTAAGAAAGATTCCCAACACCTTCCCGCCGAGGACCTGAGATGTACCGGTTGGGGACACGAGTAAGCGCGGCAGCGTACCCTGTGCGCGTTCTGCAAGGATGGACCGCCCGCCATAGGAGACGGTGTACATCAGGAACAGCAAAGCCATGCCGGGTGCCATGTACGCCAGGATGTCGAACTCGACAGCCTCCGCGCCTTCGGTATTTGTCTTCAGGGTGATCGCAGTTGTTTGATCTGCTTCCACATTCTGAAATAAAATACGCGCTTCGCTTTCTGCGTTCTGGGGATTCAAGAGCCCGCCCTCGATTAATCCCATAATCGAGGTCATGCCGCTTGTGCGTCCTTCTTCGACGCGCGAAATGAATTCATCCACGATTGCCTTAACGACTCCGGCGCTCGTGGGTCGTGAGGGATTCGTATACACTTCGATCTTTACAGGCTCAGGCTGGATATAGCCCTGGTCGAAGCTCGTCCCTTCGGGGGGGATGACCGAGCGCGTGAACCCCTCCGGGATGATGACCGCGGCCGCGGCCCGGTCCTCGTCGATTAAACGGCGGGCCGCTGCGGGGCCCGCGAAGCGCGCGTCGGTTGGCGCCATCAATTCGGCGAGTTCCTCCGAAGAGAAGACATCCGCTAAGGCGTTCCCAAGCTGTTCATTATCCTGATTGACGACGATGACCGGAATATCCGCGAGCCCGCTGGAAGTGCCGCTAAAGCGTCCCGTGACAAAACCCATGCCGATGGTAAGCAGGAAGGGGGCAAGCAGCATGAACGTGAGCGCGGCGCGGTCGCGGAACATGAGCTTGAGATCTTTGAGGCCGATGAGAAGTAGTTTGTGCATGGGAATCTCTTGGTGTGAAATCTAGAAAGTGGCGGGTGATCCACTTTCTACTTTCCGCATTCCCTAATCTCGCAACGCCCTCCCCGTCAGGTGCAGGAAGACCGCTTCCAGGTTGGGCTCGCGGATGTCGATCGAGCGGATCCTAATGCCGCGTTCGTTGGCTTTGCTCACGACCGGGGCCAGAACACTTTCCGCTTCATATGTGATGATCGAGACCTCATGGTCAGTCGCATTCGCTTCCAATACATCCTTGACGCCTTTGAGTGAATTGGCCAGGGCCTCGGGGTCATCGTTTTCGCCGACGTGCAGAACAAGTGTCTCGGTCTGACCGACCTGCTGGGTGAGTTGTTTTTGTGTTCCGAGGGCGATCAATTGACCATGGTCGATGATGCCGACCCGGTCAGAAAGTTCCTGCGCTTCCTCCATGTAGTGTGTTGTGTACAGGACGGTCATGCCTTGCCGGTTGAGATCCTTGACCGTATCGAGAATGGCGCGCCGTGATTGCGGATCGATACCTACGGTCGGTTCATCCATGAAGAGCAGGCGCGGCCTGTGGAGCAGCCCCACGCCGATATTGACGCGCCGCTTCATCCCGCCGGAATAGGTCTTGACCCGGTTTTTGGCTTTATCGGTCAAGCCGATCTGCTCCAGAACTTCGTCGACGCGAGCATTCAGGAACTGGCCACTCAGTCCATACATCTGTCCCCAGAAGATGAGATTCTCGCGCGCGGTCAGGTCCTCGTAAAGCGCGATTTCCTGCGGCACCACACCGATCACCTGCTTGACGGCCATCGGGCTTCTTGTGATCGAATGCCCGGCAATGGTTGCATCTCCCGAGGTCGGTGTATATAAAGTTGAAAGCATCGAGATCGTCGTTGTCTTGCCTGCGCCATTGGGACCGAGCAGGCTGAAGATTTCCCCTTCCCTGATGTCAAAGGAAATTCCTTTAACGGCCGTGAAGTCACCGTATTTCTTGACCAGGTCATTGACTTGTAGTATTGCAGGCGTGGAGACTCCTTGGTGAGATGAAAGCTATGAATATGTACGCTGGGATGAGTAACAGGTTTCATCATAAGGCGGAATGCGACTGCCTCCTGCCTACTGTGTGCTTCCATCTCCAACCTGTAAATTGGCAGACAAATCATCAGGGTGCGGAAGCTTGGGCATATCAACGCCATCTGTAATTCTCTGGCCTCTATTATATTGCTTCATGATTTCCTGTAGCGCCCGATGCGGCAGCGCCTTGACACTGACGCCCTTGTATCCGGTCATGTCTTCCGCTGCGACCATCGAATTGATGATGGCCTCCTCAGTGGCATAGGCGGAGGCAAACAGCAGCGGGTCAATATGGTTGTTGCTCAAAGCCTGCACGAAAGCCAGCCCCTTCTCATCGCCGCGCGCCGCGCCGGAATTCGCTGTCGAGAATGCCAGGAAGATATCCCCGGAGCCGTTTCCTCCTAGAGAGCCTGTGCGGGCCATACCCAGCGAGGCGCGTTTTGCCAGTCGCTTGAGCTGGTGGGGGAGGAGCGGGGCGTCGGTGGCAATGACTACGATCAGGG
>DASTFG010000511.1:0-17730 GCA_035708785.1 Anaerolineales bacterium | reverse complement strand
TCAGGCAGCATATCGCCATGGGCTTCGATCAGCTCATCGACCAGGGACCAGATCTCGTCGAGGCTTAATTCGGCCGCGGTGTGCGGGTCGAGCATCGCCGCGTGGTAAATGTGTTCCCGTTTGCCGGTCAGCGCCGCCTCTACAACCAGGGACTGCACGTTGATATTGGTCTGCTGCAGAGCCGCCAGGTGCGGGGGCATGAGGCCAACCTTGGTGGGCTGCAATCCGTTCTTGTCCACCAGGCAGGGAACTTCGACACAGCAGCCCTGTGGCAAGTTGTCAATCAGCCCGCGATTAGAAACGTTGCCGTAGACGACGCGGGACTGGCCTGTTTCCATGGCATGGATGATGAGCGACCCGTATTCGTGACTGCGTGTGTGCCGGAGCTCACTCCGTTCGCCGCGCTCGAAGGCGGCCCGCAGCCCATCCCATGCGGTGATCTGCGACTGGCAGCGTGTAATGTATTCATCGAGCGGGATCTCATATTGTTCGATGAGGTCGGGACGGTCGCGCTTGATGAACCAGGGAACATACTCGCTGAAATGCTCGCTCGACTCCGTGACGAAATAGCCCGTGCGGCGAAAGACCTCATAACGCACGTGGTCGGCCAGGCCGCGATAACGCCGTCCATAGGATCTGGCTTCGAGCGTCTGCCGGATGCGCGGATACAGGTCTTCGCCATTGCGCTCGAATCTCAGATAGAACGCCATGTGATTGATGCCTGCACACAGGAAATTGATCTCATGGTAGGGCACGCCGATATCTCTCGCGAGCGCCTCCGCGGTTCCCTGCACACTATGGCATAACCCGACTGTTTGGATTTGGCTGGCCCGCTGAATCGCCCAGGTGTTCATCGCCATCGGGTTTACATATTGCAGGAACATCACATCCGGGCAGAGCTCCTCCATATCCCTGCAGATATCCAGAAACACAGGGATCGTGCGAAGCCCGCGCATAATGCCGCCAATCCCGAGCGTATCCGCAATCGTCTGGCGGAGGCCATATTTTTTCGGGATCTCAAAGTCGATCACCGTAGCCGGTTTATAGCCGCCCACCTGGAACATGCTGATGGCATAATCCGCGCCCTCGAGCGCGCGCCGGCGGTCCAGCGTTGCTTCGATTCTGGGCTTCGCACCGAAGAACTCTGCGACCTTGTGTGCAACGATCTCGGAAGTTCGCAGGCGATCCGGGTCGATATCCATCAGGCTGAGCGTGGATCCGGCCAGCTCGGGGAAACTCAAGATATCGCCGATCAGGTTTTTCGCAAAGACCGTGCTCCCCGCGCCGATGAAGGTGATCTTGGTCATAGGGTCTCCTGGTCATTCGTCAAAGACATCTTTCATGCTCCTCAAAAAACATATTTAGTCGATGCCGAGAACTCGTTTGGCATTCTCTGCATAAACCTTTTTCAAAACGTCATCGGGCAGGTACAACCCACACACGTACCAGCGTCCCTGCGCCGGCACTTCGCTCGTGCTGTAATTGAAATACTCATCATCGGTTTCAAGGAAGCGATAATACAAGCGATATGCGTCCAGGTCCGGGCTCATATCGGAGCCGAACAAGATCCGGCCTTGATATTGAAGAAAAAACCTCCGCGCCGTATACGGTTGTCTTCCAAGCTCGCCGAGTCGCGCGGAAATATCGATGTAGTAATTTGGGCACTGATCCAGCATCTGCCCCACCCAGCCGAGATTTTCAGCATAACATCCCATGTGCGCGCCGATGAAAACGGTCGACGGATGGCGTGCGACGAGCGATTTGAGTCCGTTCATGATTTCCATGAATGGCGGAAATGGCGGACTGGTAAACGCCCAGTCCGGGTGTGCACGAAGCTCCTCCCAGCGCTCATTGGTCTCGTCGACTGGGTCGAAGAAAGCGACCGGATCGGCAACATGGATCAGCACAGGCCAGCCTAATTCGCCCGCCGTTTCCCAGATGGGAGTGAGGCGCGCGTCATCCACTTTGACCAATTGGCCTTTATGGTCTTTGACCTGCAGCCCAAACGGCTTCCAGATCTTCAACCCTTGCGCGCCCGCCCCTTTCTGGGCCCTCAGCCGGCCCGCGGCCCAATCCGCGAACCCATCCCCGCGCCTCTCCCACTGACTCCAATCCACGCCGCCGAAGATCCGGAATCTCTCCGGTGCGCGCTCCTTGAAATCTCTCAAATGTGCATGGAGAATATCTTCACCCCAGCCGCCATCAAGATCGACGAAGTGTGATACGCCTGCTTCATCGAGAAGATCGAGTAATTCGCTTAATGGCTTTCTGTCCCAGCCCCCGCCAAACGTCTCACCTAGATGATTGTGCGCGTCGATTACCGGGAATTTTGGCCGGTTGACGGAGGTCGTCTTCGTCACGAGTTTCGATCGGGGACGGAAAATTTCGAGCAGCATCGTCTTCAACGGCGCAGGCAGTCTCTTATTATCAGCAATGACAGGAACTTCTCACCTTAAGAGGGAGCGCGCACTGACAAAGATCTCTTTCAGAAAATCCACTTCCTGAATATTGTCAACATAGACTCCATTGCGCGACCGCGAGGCGTGGATCATCGTCCAGCCTCCCAGGCTCATGCCCACATGAGAAATCTTTCTCTGGCTCTCGCTTTCACCAAAGAAAAATAAGTCACCGGCCTCGAACGGCGGCTCGACGGGCTTGGCTGCGGCGTGCTGCATATCGGCGTCGCGCGGGATCTGAATGCCGACCCAGTGGTGCAGCAAGCGTACGAAGCCTGAGCAGTCGATGCCGTTACCAGTGGTGCCGCCCCACAGGTAGGGAACGCCGATCATCCGCATGGAATCTTCAACTAGGATTTTGTGTTTTTCTTCGATCGACTCAGGGATATCGCTGATCGCCCGCAGAAACGACAGGGGCATCCAGCCGGTTTGATTGGCGGTGACTTTTGCCCACTGGCCATTGGTCTCTGCGAGCCCGACCCCTGTTCCGCTTACCACGCGTGTCGTGATCTCACCCGCCGCGTCCGGTTCCAGGCGTAATTCACACGAGGGCGCAATCACGAGGTGGGTGGCTTTGGCAACGGGACCTTCTGCAAGGTACGGTCTGTATGCCCAGCCCAGGTACCCGTCTTTTTGTCTTGTGAAGACCCAGCGCTCCTGTTCATCGAGGATCTCCAGTTCCGTTCCATAGGGCAGCTCGCTGGACAGGGGCATACCGAACGTGGGCTTCTCATACAGGCCGGTCAGGTTGGTCGCCACATGGACGCGTTCATGCGCCTCGGCGTTGAGGACGCGGATCGAAGCGGTATCCAGTTTCAGGTCCGGGAAATGAAGCGGGAGGTCGTCCAGTTGGGATCGGTCGAGCAGGCGTCCACCCAGGGCTAACGTCCCATTTTGCGTCCCCTTAATTTGGATGTCGAATACGGATGTGCGATTGTCGGTCTGTCGCGCCAGCTCATCGAGAATGGATTGGGCCTCCGTCATGTTTTGATTCTACACGATTTGTGTTGCCGGATGCCGCATTTCTTGCCGAATGAGCGATGTGATCTTAAACTTAGAATTCACGTTGAAGTCTTGGTGATCTGTGCAACCAGCGGTAATATCAATACATGCCATACATCACGATTAACAGTGCACAAATTCATTACCAGGTTTATGGAGCAGGCGCCACGGAACGCCCTCCGATCCTCCTGATCCACGGCTCGACGGTCGACAGCCAGGCAGACTGGGATGCCATCGCGCCCGAGCTCGCCCGCCGTTATAAAGTCTTTGCCCCAGACTGCCGCGGACATGGCAGATCCAGTAACCCGCAAATGAGTTATTCCTTTAGAGAGCTTGCAAACGATGCAGCCACATTTGTACGCGCCATGGGATACGAACGCGCACATATCATGGGTCACAGCAACGGCGGAAATGTCGCGCTGGTAACCCTGATGGAGCATCCTGAGGTCGTGCAGAGTTGCGTCACACAGGCCGCGAATGCATATGTGACGCGTTTTCTCATCGAGCGCGAGCCGAGGGTTTTCGATTCCGAACGAGTTGCCCGCGAGGCCCCGGACTGGATGAATGAGATGATCGCATTACACAGTGAAATACATGGAAACGAATACTGGCAGGACCTGCTCTGGCTGACGATGAAGGAGATCATCTCGGAACCGAATTATTCTCCTGCCGAGCTGGCCCGCGTCGAGCGGCCCGTTCTGGTGATCATGGGCGCGGAGGATCCGGTCAACGCGCCGGATGAACACGCCCAATATATCGCGAGGCATATCCCGAATGCCGAGCTGTGGATTCCGGAGCAGACCGGACATAATGTACATCACGAGCGCCGCGAGGAATGGCTTGCGAAGGTACTGGATTTCTTGGAGAGGCGCGGGTAACAGAAGTAATCCGGTGGTCGCGATACGCCCTGTTGTCCTGCGGTTTAATACAGGACAACAGGACACTCGACCGCCCGGCTAGGATAATATGAAGCTGCACTGGGAACCGATCACACTTGATCTCACAACAACCTTTCGGGTTGCTCACGGCGCGAGTGACCGGCGCCATAACGTCCTTGTCCATCTCGAGGATGGGGTGGGGGAGGCCGCGGCCGTTCCTTATTACGGCGAAACGCAGGAAGGCATCATCGAATATCTCAAGTCCGTCCCTGACCTGGGCGATGATCCGTTTGACATCGATGCCGTGCTATCGCGCCGTCCCGCCGGGTCGCGCGCCGCGCGCTCTGCGATCGATGTGGCCCTGCACGACCTGTGGGGCAAAAAGCTGGGACAGCCCCTATATAAGTTATTCGGCCTGAATCCGAACAACCTGCCGCTCACTTCTTTCACAATTGGCATCGATGAACCTGAGGTGATGGCAGAGCAGGCAAAAAGCTCAAACTATCCGATCATCAAAATCAAGTTGGGGAGTGATAGGGATGAAGCAATCGTTGCCGCGATCCGCAAAGCGACGGACGCCAGGCTGCTCGTGGATGTCAACGCCGGCTGGACGCGCGAGCGCGCCCTGCAGATCATCCCGCGCCTGGCGGCGTATGACCTGGATCTGATCGAGCAGCCGCTGGCGGTCGATGATCTGGATGGCTATTTCTGGTTAAAGCAGAAGCTGCGCGCGCAGAAAGTGAAGGTTCCGATCTTTGCGGACGAGACGGCCAAGACATCTCACGATGTAGTCAAACTGTCGGGCGCCGTGGACGGCGTTGTGGTAAAGACGATGAAGAGTGAGGGCCTTCGCGAGGCCTTGCGAATGATCCATGCCGCCCGCGCCCATGACATGCAGATCATGCTGGGCTGCTTTATCGAATCCTCGGTAGGGGTGACAGCGGCCGCGCACCTGGCGCCGCTGTGTGATTACGCCGACCTGGACGGGCCGCTGCTCGTCAGGAATGATCCCTATCGCGGACTGAAGTATGAGGGGGCAAAGATGACACTGCCCGACCGGCCTGGACTGGGTGTCGAACGCAGAGAAGGCTTTTCTGAATAACTATACACTGTAAATTTACAGTGTATAGTTATTTTCCAGTTGTCACCCGGCGCGTTTTGACCCTAATTCCGATATCAGCCATCTGCACAGCGACGCCTTATTCAGCGCTTTGGAAACACCCCGCCGACCTTTTGCATGTAGGCGCGGTACTGGTCCCCGAACTGTTCGATCATCAGCTGCTCTTCCGCCCTGACGCGCAGGAAATAGAAGAAGACGAACACAAGCAGGTTCAGCCATCCCGCGATCCAGTTTTGGAGCAGCAGGGGCTGCGCGATCACCCACAGCCATTGTGATGCATACATCGGGTGACGGATGAGGCCATAGATGCCGCGTGTGACCAGCTCATGCCGTTCCCGGATCTCCAGCGTGGGCGACCAGTTCAGCCCCAGGTCGGCGTGTGCCCGCCAGAAGACAGAGAGCGCGCCCGCGATGAGCACGGCGCCGAGCCAGCCTGCCCAGTCCGGCAGGGAATAATTGGCAAAGTCAAGCCAATCTGTTGCCGCATAGACGATGGGGATCAGGAACATGCCCAGGAAGAGCAGTCCGAGCAGTGTTTTCTCCTGCGTTGTGACGCGGCGATCTATCATCAGTTGCTGTTTCCGTCTCTTGTTCAGGGGCGCGCGGATCACCATCTCGATGATGATAGCCAGGAAGTAGATTGCTGTGAAGATGTCCATGTGATGTCCCGCCGCCGGGGACGGCGGTCCGAGCGATCGGGTTAGCTCTCGACCTTTTCTACAACGACGGTCGCCTCGGTGAGCAGCGCGGCGATCGCGCCGATGGCAGCCAGCGTCGGCGCGAGCAGGGCTCCGACGACGCCGATCGTGAGCGGGATCTCCATCACGGTCTTGCCTTCCTTATCCTTGATGATGATGCGGCGGATGTTGCCTTCGTGGAGCAACTCCTTGATTTTGGCGATCAGTTTCTCGCCGTTGACCTGAAATTCCTCCGTGTGTACGCGTTCTTCGGACATGCTAGCCTCCAGATCTGAAAGTTATGCTTACATCTATTGTACGAATCGGCCCGCTCGTGGTTGCAGTACCAGCCCGTTCCCCAGCAGTCCCACAGGGATGCTTCGCAATTGTACTGCTGGACCGTTCCTTACGGCAGTGCAACTGCCGTGATAACACCTGCTGTCTCTGCACTCTAGTTATTCGAACCACATCTCGTCCAGCGCGGGCCATTCGTCCGATTGGTCGGCGCGGTCCTTCCAGTTTTCCTTCCCGCTCCATTCCTCGATCTGGATCGCATACACAGATGTGCGCCTGAGTTCCTTATCCGTGATCGGGCGGAATTCCTTGCCTGCAGTCATGGCCGGGAAATATTTCTGGATGAGTCCATACAGGACCCGGCGGATTTCATCGGGATCGGTCAGGATGCGCGCGGAGCCGAAGACGATCACGCTGCGGAACTGGAGGGAAAACTCAAGTGCGACATTGCTCGGTAATAGATGGCCTAGCTCGCTTGCCTCGAAACAGACCTTGGAGCTGTTCTCGACATTCGAGCGGATTCGCCCTGCGACGTTCGAGTGGAACACGATCTGGTGATTTTCCTCGTCGAACCAGAAGGTGGTCGGGTTCAGGAACGGCTGGCTATCCCGCGCCGAAGCGATGTGTCCCACCTTCGCATGGCGCAAAAAGGCGCGGATCCATTCGTCATCGCGCTTGTACTCGGGCAGCCGCTGCAGCGCGGCCGGTGACTGGTCCTTATAATTGCGGGGCATATGACCTTAGCGTCGTTGCAGTGCTGGCCGCGCCCTAGGGTCAGGCCGCTTCTGCCTTGGCAAGCGTATCATGGTCGGGCAACCGCGTTTCAGCATGAACGACAGGGTCGATGAAATATCCAATAATACCCACCAGGGCGGCCGCGAAACCGCAGAGCACGATCAACAGCCCCATGCCGGAGCCGGGTCCCGTGCCGACCAGCCAGGAAAACATCCGGGGCAAACCGGTGCCCGCTCGGGCGGCCGGCTCCAGGACGAAGTCCGCCAGGGTGCCGGCGATGATCGGGGAGATCGGATTCGTGAACCAGGCGATCAGGCGCCGGGCGGAGAAGACGCGGCCCTGCAGGTCTGGCGCGACCTTCGATTGCCAGATCGCCTGATTCGATGCATTGACAAGGGGCACGACGAAAGCCGATAACGCCAGGCCCGTACCCCACATGGGAAGCCCGCCCGCGAATCCGATGATCGCCATGCTGATCCCGCTCCAGATCCAGCCAAGCAGGACGCCATGCACGCGCCGTTTGAAACCGCCCCATGCACTCATGAGCAGGCCTCCCACCAGGCCGCCAATGGCTCCGGCCGTCTGGGCCGACCCGAGCATCAGGCTGTCGTTGCCCGTACGTGAGAGGATCATGGGCGCCAGCACGGTAAAGCCTATGCCTGTAAACAGGTTGCCCGCAAAAAAGACCAGCTGCAATCCTAGCAGGCTGGGACGGGCAAAAATGTACTTGAACCCGTACGCCGCCTCCTTCAGCATGCCGCCCTTTGCCTGCGCGCCTTCCTGTGTGCGGACAGGCGGTGGGATGTGGACAATCAGCAGCGCGCCGATTGCCAGAAGAAACGTGACGACATCAAACGACAGGATCCCCGTCAGCCCGATGATCGGAAGCAGCACCCCGGCCAGGATCGGTGCAATAACGCCGGGCCCTGCTTCGATGAGGGACATCATGCCGTTGGCGCGCCCCAGTTGTTCCTTCGGCACCATCGTCGCGATGGCGGCGGAATAGGCGGGCCATTGGAATGCCATGCCCAGCCCGTAAATGACGGCGGCAAAATAGAGATGCCAGAATTCAAGGATGCCCAGTGCCTGAAAGATCAGAATGCCCACTGTGGCAATGCCCGCACCCAGGTCGCTGACCATCATCATCAGCTTGCGGTCGTATCGATCCACCAGCACGCCCGCAATAGGTGAAATCAATAAAAATGGCGTGATGAAAAAAACCTGCATGAGGCCGAGCGCGGTCGCACTTTCTGTTTCCTGGAACATGTAGATGGTCAGCGCGAACTGGCTCATCGAGCTGGCCAATACGGAAATAATCTGTCCAATCCAAACGATGGAAAAACCGAACATCCCGGATGGTCGTTTTGCAGAAGCATTTTCCATGTAAATTCTCTTTTAAACCGTATTTTGTTGAAACTTTAAAAATTACCTGGGAAGATCAACTCAGGGAGCGTTTGTAGACATAGAGCTGGATATAAATGATGCCCAGTCCGGCGATGGCGGACAGGATCCAATTCAACAAACCGATGGCAAGGAAGGCTTGCTGCAGGAAGAACGTCGCTGCGCCGAACATCAGCCCGCCGATCATTGCAACTTCGACAGCCTGGTAGTATGAGACGCTGGCCGTTTTGTATTTTGAAGGGAGTGTGCTGGTCTTCCAGCGAAAGGCATTGACAAGCACCTGATTCTGGCTAATCATGAAATCCTTGAGCTGGTTCATTGCCAGCATGGATTCATACCACGCGGCCCGCAGACGCGCTAATTGCATGATCGTCGAGGTCCCCAGCAGGGTCAGCAGGATGAAGAGTCCGCTGAACATGAGGTTGATTGTCCTTGAGAAAAATTCCGGGTCCAAGAACTGGGTCCCGAACAGCGCGGCGACCAAAGACCCAACCGCGATGAGGTAAAAAGAGGATACGCGTGCCCGGTCTTCATTCGCCTGCGTTGCAGTCTGCGCGATGTAATTGTATTCTGCCGCCAGGAGCTCATCGAACTCAAGGGGGAGGGGCTCGTTGTCTCGCATGGCGAGATTATACCTTTCTGGCGGCCGGAAGAGGTTACACCTCAAACGCCCATTCGCCCTGACGCATTACCGGTTCACGCGTGCCGTCTTCCCTGATACCGTCAATGTCCATTTGGGGAGAGCCGATCATGAAGTCCACGTGAGTCAGGCTGGTATTCCCACCGGCCGCGTTGAACTCCTCTTCCGTCAACTCTTCACCGCCCGTGAGGCTGAAGCGGTAGGCGCGTCCGATCGCAATGTGACAGGATGCATTCTCGTCAAAGAGTGTGTTGTAAAAAAGATGGCCGCGCCGGGCGATGGGCGAGCTGGCAGGGACGAGCGCGACCTCGCCGAGCCGCCGCGAGCCTTCATCTGTATCGATCAGCTCTCGCAGAATTGACTCATTCTTCCTTGCACTGACTTTGACAATCTTTCCCTCTTCAAATGTCACGCTGAAATCCTCGATCAGGCTGCCTGCATAACTGAGCGGGAAAGTGGAGCTGACCACTCCCTCGGCGCGGTGGCGATCGGGTAATGTGAAGACCTCTTCGGTTGGCATATTGGCGGTGAAAGCGATCCCGTTTTCCGCCAGCGACTGCGCGCTGATCCATTTATGTCCGCGCGGCAGGCCCAGGGTGAAATCGGTGCCTTCCGCTCTGTAATGCAGAGCCGAGTATCTTTTTGACTGCAGGTATTGGGCACGCTTGCGCAAATTCGCAATGTGTTGCTCCCAGGCCGAGACCGGGTCCGGTTCTGTTGCCCGTGTGGTCTCAAAAATAGCTTCCCACAGTTTTTGTTCGGCTTCCTCGATATCCATCTTTGGAAAGATTTTTGCCGCCCAGGCAGGCGAGGAGGAAGCGACCACGCACCAGTTGATCGCATTGCGCGACACCTGGACGCTGATCGGCGCGTAATTCTGCAGATGGGTCTTTTGCATGGCATTCACCCGCGCGGCGTCCAGACCGTGATAGACATCGGGATCATTCGCATATATGGAAAGCAGTGCATCCCCATTGTTGATCATATCCAAAAGGCCGCTGATATACCATTTGGGATATTCATCGAACGAATCCGCCGGTGCGTGCTGCAGGCGGATGCGCAACATTTCTTCATCGCCCCAGAGCACATCCACGAAGCGCGCGCCGGCAGCATAGGCTGCCCGGGCTACCTCGTGAACGAGAGCGCGTCCCGCAGGCGGAACCCCGCGCGCAGTTGCATTTGCGATGATCAGGCGCTGTCCAGGCCGCAAATTCAGTCCAACTCTTACGATCGCTTCGGCGTATTTCTTCAGTAATTCCTGATGTTCCCTGTTCGATGCCATCTCAGCTTCCTCCGCACAATTTTTCACGAGTATAGCACGAACTCTTTTTGTGAATCTGATTTATACTAGCCGGAATTCATCAACCTGGGAGTCTGCCATGCTCAACATCGAAAAAATCGACACCAGTAACAAGAAGCAGGTGAAGCAATTCGTGGAGCTGCCTTACCGGCTCTATCGGGATTGCCCGCAATGGGTTCCACCGCTTTATTTGGATGCCTACCTGCCGCTGAACCGGAAGAAACATCCCTTCTTTGCGCATTCCGAGGCTGATTTTTTCCTGGCCGTGCGCGCGGGGGAGGTCGTGGGCCGCATCTGCGCCGCGAACAACAAACGCTTCAACGAATATCACCAGACCAAAAAAGCCCATTTTTACGCCTTCGACGCGATCGATGACCTGGAGGTTGCGTGCTCGCTCTTCGACGCGGTCTTTGCCTGGGCGAAGGACCGCGGGCTGGATACCTTGATGGGGCCGAAAGGGCTTTCGCCGTTCGACGGCTACGGAATGCTGGTCGAGGGCTTCGAGCACCGCCAGATGATGACGATGATGAATTACAACTATGATTACTATCCCAGACTGATGGAGAGGATGGGCTTCGAAAAGGAAGTCGATTTTGTCTCGTGCTATTTGCCCGCGGATTCCTTCAAAATCCCGGAGCGGGTCGAGCACATCGCCAGGCGTGTCCTCGAGCGGGGAGATCTTTGGGTCAAGAAATTCAGGAGCAAGCGTGAACTGATCCAGTGGGCTCCACGGATCGGTCATGCCTACAATAAGGCATTTATCCATAATTGGGAGTACTATCCGTTCACCGAAGGAGATGTAAAGTATGCGGTCGACAACATCTTCCTGGTTGCGGATCCCCGCCTTATCAAAATCATCCTGCACGGCGAGGAAATCGTCGGGTTTCTGTTTGCCTTCCCCGATGTTTCGGCTGCGCTGCAGCGAGCCAGGGGCCGCCTTTTCCCGTTCGGGTTAATTGATATCCTGCTGGAAATGAAGCGCACGAAAACCATATCAGGCAATGGGATGGGTGTCCTGCCCGAGTATCAGGGTAAAGGTGGGAATGCCTTACTTTATTATGAAATGGGGAAAACCGTATTCGGGTTCAACCGGTTCGAACATGTTGAGATGACCCAGGTTGCCGAGACAACCCGCCAGATGCGTGCCGACTTAAAAAACCTGAACGGCGTGGAATATAAAAATCATCGCGTGTATCGGAAGAGGAATATCTAAAAAGATAGACAGTTCCGTGATTCAGATGCGACATCCTCTTGAATTTCTCCCAAATGAATTTCGCAAGCCGGCTTTTTTGACGCTTCTTGCATTGACCCTGATCCTGGTGGCCGTTTTCAGGATCCTGGACCAACCTTTGCAGACCTCTGCGGCCCCGCATGGTATTGTCTCCTTTGAATTGGCGGGGAATGCGCAAACCGCTCGCGCAATCACAAACTCGTGGAAGCAGATGAGTCTCCTGCTAAGTGCGGTGGCAGGCCAGGCCAACCCGGATATCGTCAACGTGCCCTATGCCTTTGCCGCTTTTGGGCTGGGCCTCGATTATCTATTTATGCCTGTTTACGCATTGACTCTTGGGCTTGGTACGCTGTTCGCGGGGGAGCGGTATGAAGGCTGGCTCAGGTCCCTTGGCGCGGTGGCAGGCTACGGGGCGTTGGCCGCGGCCCTGTTCGATGCCGTCGAGAATTACGCGCTGTGGCAGATCCTCTTAGGCGCGGTTGAATCGGCGTATCCGGCGACCGCGGCGTTTTGCGCCATCATTAAGTTCGCTTTGCTCCTGGCTGGTATATCGTATGTGCTGGTGGCTTGGATGGTGCCTAAAGGTAGAGACAAGCTTGCCTTGCCTCGGGATCACACAGCTTGAGACTTCAGCTCGCTTCCCATGACCGGTTCCTCGCCTTTGTCCAATTTACCCAATGGAAGCATGACGTGGAACTGGCTGCCGGGAAAATTCATTTCATCGTAGCCGGGGCTTTCCACCCAGATACGGCCGCCGTGTGCCTCGACGATCCCTTTGGAGAGTGCCAGGCCCAATCCGACGCCGCTGCCCTTAAATCGCGTTTTGCTGGTCGAATGTTTGGTCACTTCGCCCGGCTGGTAGAATTTGCTGAAGATCACATCCCTCAGATTCGGATCCACGCCCACGCCTGAATCGCCGAAGATGAATTCCACGCCCCCATTGAGGGCTTCCGAGCTCTGTGAAGGCAGGATGTGGGCACCGATTGTGATCCTCCCATCGTTGGGGGTGAACTTGATGGCATTGGTCAACAAGTGATGGAAAAGTTTCTTGAGCAGGTTGGGATCTGCCTTGATCCGGGGGAGCGGAGGCAGATTGATGGTCAGTGTTTGTCCGCGTTCATCGAGCGACTTTTCGAGGCTATCGCTGACCTCTTTGATCAAGGCCGCGGTATCCACGGGAGTCAGATGTAGCTGCAGGGTGCGGGTGTCGATCTGGGCAATATCGAACATCGAGTCCACGATCTCATGCAGGCGCCGGGTGCCTCTTGCAATGCCCTGGAGCATTTCATGCACCGTGGGTGGGAGCGTTACGTCATCCAGCAGCATCTCGGTGTAGCCGATCATGGTCGTCAGCGGTGTGCGCAGTTCGTGGGAGGCGATGCTAATGAAATCGGACTTGGTCTGGTCGAGCCGTTCCAGGTTCTGGTTGGCTTTGTCGAGGGCACGGTAGGCCTGTCGCAGCTCGGTGTTGAGCTGGACCAGGTTCTCGACGAGTCGCGCGTTTTCGAGCGCGACCGCCGTCTGATTGGCGAGGGCCAGGAGCGTGACCAGATCCTCTTCTGAGTACCGGTTCCCGCTGATCTTCGCGCCCAGGGCGAGCATGCCAATCCACTCGCGCTTGGAGAAGATGGGAAGATACACCTCGGCCTCCAGATGGTTGAACCATTCACGCTCGGCGGACGAGACAGACCTGAATGCCGGGAGCAGGTCGAGGTCGTACTGGAGAAGCGGCTTGCCCTCCTGGATGAGATGCTTGACAACCGCATGATCGCTCGGCAGCGAAAGGGTCTTGATCTGGCGTTCGCCCTGGTTTCGGACCGCCCTCAGCCGGTAGGTCTTTTGCGCCTCCCCGGTGATCTCGGAATCGATCAGGAAAAGAAAGCCGCGGGTGATGTCCATGGCCTCGATAATGAGTCCCACCGCGACGTTCGCCAATTTTTGCATGTCGAGAATGTTGCTGATCTGCTCACTATAGGCGTGCAGGGTCCGGCTGGGATGGTATTCCTGGATGTTCAGCCACTGGCTGACCGAGCGGCGCACGAGTGAAAGCAATGGTGTAAAGATGAAGGAAAGAAGCAGTGCAATGCCCGCGCCGACCAGAAGCTCGTTATAGCGTGGCAGCGCCCGGAATACGGTCTGTGAGGTGGAGAATCCGGCCACATAGAACCCGACAATGACGATGGTCGTGATGATGTACGTCAACACACGCTGCGCGACTTCGCGCAGGTCGGGCGGGTCGTGTGTGACGATGATAAACGCGGCCAGTGCCGCGGCGCCTAGCCGGATGGGGCTGCCGGGCAGCGGCAGGCCCAGGATAATCAGGACATCATTCAGGATGGTCAAAAGAAAAACGGGAGTCCAATAATTCAAGCGGTTGCGCAGCAGCGGCTGGCGCGAACGTGCATGCGCCGAACGGACACTGATGATTGCCCCCAGCATAAAAACCAGCCATCCCAGTACTGCCCAGGTCGGTGCGAGCCGCTCAAGCGTGAGCGTCAAACTTCCGTTCGTCCAGATGATTTCTCTGAAACCAAATAGATTGAAAACGATTGCTGCCAATCCCAAAGCCCAGAAGGCGCCAGCAGCAAGCCAGCCCTTCCGCTCTTGCCGGGTGAACGAGCGGACGACAAGAGTCAATAAAAAAGCGAGCAGCAAGGCCCCGTAAAGCTGAAAGTCATTTGCGACTTGTGGCCCAGCCAGCACCAGCTGGCCGCCGCGCCATAAGCCTTCACCTACAATCAGGGTCAGGGAGACCAGGACATATCCAATCAGCCAGCTAGCCGCCCTTTCCTGTCCAGCCCGTCGCGTCAGAAGAATCACGAGTATTGGCAGGTAAAGCGCCGCCAGGGTTAGATGCAGTATCAAATTGAGGTCTTGGGGCGACATCGCGTGGAAGTATACTCGAAATCATCCTCGAGATAGGTTATCATTGCATTATGATCCTCACAAGAACCGCCCGTGACGCCTACAACTTTGATCCGAACTTCTTTCGACCGGATGGGCGCATCGCCTTTGTGGATTATGCCGGGGCGCGGCGTTTTGCCGCGCAGATGTCGGCGCGCCGCCCTCAGCCCGTGCCCGCCTCCGAGGTCTATGCGATGCAGCTCATCGATGAGGCAATGCGGACGCTGGTAAAGCACTATGCCCCGCCGCCATTGATGAAGGCTGCGGTCTCGTTCGTGGATGAGAACATCGGCGCGGAGTCTGTGGATTCCACGCAGAAGAAGTTTGTTTCCGAGTTCCCGCCGGAGGATGTCTATCGTGGAGAAATGGAGCCTGAAGAATATCTGAACCGGCGTTCGGCTTTATCCCAGGGCTCGCGGAATGGACGTGCGGCAACGGTCGAGGAACTATTATTCGTCTATTTGCACAATGCCAACCCGGCAGTCAGCCCGCTGCTCGAGCTGGTGGACGATGAGCCATTGGAAACGACTGCCTATAAGAACCTGATCGCCCAACTGGATTCATTCTTTGCAGAGAGCGCGAGAGAGAACGCGGCAATTAAAGGATCATCCGAGTCTCTGTTCGAGATCTTGCGGGCACCGGCCGAGGCCTCGCCTTCCTCGCTGGAAGGGCAGCTGCAGTTCATTATCGACCGCTGGGGCGGCCTGCTCGGGGAGGGATTTGTCACCCGGCTGTTACGGGCAATTGATTATGTAAAAGAGGATGTCATCCGTCAACATGGGCCTGGAGACTTCAAGCCCGATGTGCCCCTGCAAACGTTTGGAGGGGGGGAATACCAGGAATATGAGAGGTACAGCCCCGATAAGGAATGGATGCCGCGGCTGGTCCTCATCGCGAAGAATTCCTACGTCTGGCTGGAACAGCTTTCCCGAAAACATCAGCGCTGGATCAAGACGCTCGACCAGATCCCGGACGAGGAACTCGATGTGTTAAGAGATCGCGGCTTTACCGGTTTATGGTTGATCGGTCTGTGGGAGCGCTCGCGCGCCAGCCAGAAGATCAAGCAGCGCATGGGCGATCAGGACGCTGTCGCGTCGGCGTATTCGTTATATTCATATGACATTGCCGAAGACCTGGGCGGCTGGAGCGCGCTGGAGAACTTGCGCTATCGCGCCTGGCAGCGTGGCATCCGTCTCTCCGCCGACATGGTCCCGAACCACATGGGGATCGACTCTAAATGGGTGATCGAGCATCCCGACTGGTTCCTGGCTTTGCCGTATCCCCCATATCCTTCCTACACGTTCAACTCTGAGAACCTCTCGGACGATCCTCGCGTGGAGATCGTTCTGGAAGATCATTACTATGACCATTCGGATGCGGCTGTCGTCTTCAAACGCCATGACCGCTCTATCGGCGATACCCGATACATCTATCACGGCAACGACGGCACCTCCTTTCCCTGGAATGACACGGCCCAGCTCGATTACTCCAGGGCTGAAGTGCGTGAAGCGGTCATCCAGACCATTCTGCACGTAGCCCGCAACTTCCCTGTGATCCGTTTCGACGCGGCGATGACGCTCGCCAAGAAGCACATCCAGCGTTTGTGGTTCCCGGAACCCGGCTCGGGCGGCGCGATCCCCTCCCGGGCGGAGCACGGCATGACTAGGGCCGAGTTCGACGCGGCGATCCCCGAGGAGTTCTGGCGCGAGGTCGTGGACCGGGTCGCGGCGGAAGTCCCGGATACGCTGCTCCTGGCGGAGGCGTTCTGGCTGCTCGAGGGTTATTTCGTCCGCACGCTGGGCATGCACCGGGTCTACAACTCGGCGTTCATGCACATGCTCCGGGAGGAGGACAACGCCAAATATCGCATGGCGATCAGGAACACGCTTGAGTTCGATCCGCAGATCCTCAAGCGCTACGTCAACTTCATGAACAACCCGGATGAAAAGACCGCCATCGAGCAATATGGTAATGGGGACAAGTATTTCGGCGTCGCGACCGTGCTCTCCACCCTGCCCGGATTGCCCATGTTCGGCCACGGGCAGATCGAAGGCTTCCGCGAAAAGTATGGGATGGAGTTCCGCAAGCCGAAATGGGACGAGCAGCCCGACGAAGGCCTGATCCGCGGGCACGAGTGGAAGATCTTCCCGCTCCTCCACCGCCGCTACCTGTTCGCGGACGTCGAGCAGTTCCACCTCTATGACCTTTTCCGCGCCGATGGCGGCGTGGACGAAAATGTCTTTGCTTATTCCAACATATTCAACGATGAACGCGGCCTCGTCCTCTACCACAACCGCTTCGCCGATACGGTCGGATGGATCAAAACCTCCGCAGCCTACCTGGATAAGGGCACCGGTGACTTAAGGCAGAAATCTCTGGCCGAAGGGCTTGGCCTGCCGTTTGAAGGGTATGTCATCTTCAAGGATTATGTCACCCATCTGGAATACATCCGGTCGTGCGAGGAGCTGTGGCAGAAGGGCTTGTATGTAGAGATGCGCGCCTACCAGCATCACGCGTTCCTGGATTGGCGGTTCGTGGATGATGAACGGTGGCGCGACCTCTATGTCGCCTTGAACGGCGCGGGTGTGGAGTCGATGCAGGCGAAGTGGGATGAGATGTTCGGACAGAAGAAAAAGCTTCCGGTGGAGGAAAAAGGGCAGCCGAGGAAGGCCCGCAAGAAAGTCGTGAAGGAGACGAAGGGCACAGGTCCAAAAAAGAGAACGACAACAACGAAAACCCGGACAAAGAAATCCACGAAAGATACCGACGAAAAAGTAACCGAAGACAAATCGTCGATAAATTCCCGTTAGTAACACGTGTTACTACTGTGAGGAAAGAGCAAACATCCGATGCCTCTGCGACATCGGATGTGTCCTAAACAACCAAGTTTTCTCTAGCTGCTCGCCTGGGGTCTGTGCTGGAGAAGATTCAGCCCCGCAATATAAAAGAAACCGAGCATGTACAGGATCATCCAGGGGAGCATCCCCCAGCCGATATAAAAGGCCAGCACAATGCCGGTGATCAAAGCGTAAACACCCAGCGCGATCTCCGCCCACACCATTGCACTCAGGGGCGCGACGTAGGTGCGGTCG
>DASTFG010000510.1:0-13004 GCA_035708785.1 Anaerolineales bacterium | reverse complement strand
CCCGCATCCACTTCTCCGAGAAGGTGGAGCCTTTTTGCTTGACGGCGAAATGAACGAAGCGATGCAGTAATAGACATCGTACAGGTCAACCAAACAGTCCTCCTTCTCGGAGGGCTGTTTTTATTTTGCTCAGGAGCCTATATGAAAACAAAACCGCAAGTGAAGAAAGTTGTGCTGGCCTACTCCGGCGGACTGGACACATCCGTGATCGTGCCGTGGCTGAAAGAGAATTACGGCTGTGAAGTGGTCTGCTTTTGTGCGGACGTAGGACAGGGCGACGAAGATCTGAACGGGCTGGAACAGAAAGCCCTCAAGAGCGGGGCAAGCGGGTTCATCCTGCATAACATGAAAGAGGAATTTGCCCGCGAGTATCTCTTTCCTATGCTCAAGATGGGGGCAGTCTACGAGCATAAGTATTTATTGGGCACATCGGTAGCACGTCCTTTGATTGCAAAGCATCTTGTCGAGGTGGCGCATGCGGTCGGCGCGGACGCGGTAGCCCATGGCGCGACCGGCAAAGGCAATGATCAGGTCCGCTTCGAGCTGACTGTGATGGCGCTCGACCCGCGCCTGAAGATCATTGCACCTTGGCGCGAATGGGAGATCCGTTCCCGGGAGGATGCGCTTGCCTATGCTGCGCAGCATCAGGTACCGGTGACGGCTACGACCAAATCCATTTACAGCCGCGATTCGAATCTCTGGCATCTCTCACACGAAGGCGGCTTGCTCGAAGACCCGTGGAACGAGCCCGAAGAAGCAATGTATCAGATTTCTACATCGCCCGAGAATGCGCCTGAGCAGGCTGAATATGTGGAAATCGACTTTGAGAGCGGTGATCCATGTGCGGTGAACGGCGAACAGCTCTCGCCTGCAAAGATCGTCGAAACACTGAACGCCATCGGCGGCGCGCACGGCATCGGACGTGTGGATCTCGTCGAGAATCGCCTGGTCGGCATGAAGTCGCATGGCGTCTATGAAACCCCGGGCGGGACTATCCTGTTGTATGCGCATCGCGAGCTCGAGTCGCTGGTGCTCGATCGCGAGACGATGCGCTTTAAAGAGATGGTTGCGGTGAAATATGCAGAACTGGCGTACAACGGGCTGTGGTTCACGCCGCTGCGCGAAGCCCTGGATGCGTTTGTTAATGCCACGCAGGGACCTGTCACAGGCAAAGTGCGCCTCAAGCTGTACAAAGGTAATATCATCTCTGCGGGTCGCACCTCACCGTTCAGTCTGTATCGCGAAGACTTTGCTACCTTTGGTGAGGAAGATGTCTACGACCAGAGCAACGCGGAAGGATTTATCCGCTTGTTTGGCTTATCGCTGAAAGTGCGCGCGCTGAACGGGCTGCCGGTTTCTGGCCTCAACCTGCCCAAGCCCGATTACTCACGCTTCAAAAGAGACTAGCATGACTCTCTGGAGCAGCAGATTTACGGGAACCCTCGACCCATCGGCTTGGGCCCTGAACGCGTCCTTGCCATTCGATCGACGCCTGGCCCGGCAGGATGTGCGCGGCTCCATTGCCTGGGCCGCTGCGCTGCAAAAAGCGGGTGTGTTGAATGATGAAGAATACGAACAAATCATCGATGGCTTACAGCTAATCGAAAAGGAATTCGAAGAAGCTCGATTCGTCTTCGTCGAAAGTGATGAGGATATCCACACTGCCGTCGAGCGGCGGCTCGCTGCCTTGATCGGACCAGTAGCAGGCAAACTCCACACCGGGCGCAGCCGCAACGATCAAGTCGCTACGGATCTCCGTTTGTGGATGTTGGACTCTCTGCCTCGGCTGGATGAGGCCATTCGAGGACTCCAATCTGTTTTGTTTCAACTTGCCGAAGCGCATCTGTCCACGCTCATGCCTGGCTACACCCATCTACAGCGTGCCCAGCCCGTGACATTCTCCCACTGGCTGCTCAGCCATTTCTGGCCTCTGCAACGCGATCGCGAACGGTTGCAGGACTTGTGGGATCGCGTTGCCATTTGTCCATTGGGGAGCGGCGCGCTGGCGGGGACGTCTTTCCCCATCGACCGTGAAGCCTTGGCTCAGGATCTCGGTTTCGCTGCCGCAAGCCAGAACAGCATGGACAGCGTCTCAGACCGGGACTTCGTGACCGAATACCTTTTCGGTTGCAGCCTGTGCGGAGTCCACCTGAGCAAGCTTGCAGAGAATATTGTGTTGTTCACCACCGCCGAATTTGGCTTCCTCGAGCTCAGCGACGCGTATGCTACAGGGTCAAGCCTGATGCCGCAGAAGAAAAACCCCGATGTGTTCGAGCTGGCGCGCGGCAAGGCAGGAACCTTGATCGGACTGCTCACGGGATTGATGACCACATTGAAAGGATTGCCCTCTACATACGATAAGGATTTACAGGAGGATAAGGTGCCTGTCTTTCAAGCGACGGATACATTACTGGCAATTTTGCCAGTGCTGGCAGGTGCGATGAAGACGATGACTGTCAACAAGGAAAATATGTTTGCAGCGATTGACTCATCCATACTGGCGACAGATCTGGCAGATTACCTTGTCCGCAAAGGGATACCATTTCGTGAGGCACACGAGGCTACCGGCAAGGCTGTCCGTGTCGCAGCGGAAAAGCGTGTGAGCCTGGATCAACTTTCCTTGGATGAGTGGCAGGCGATTGGTCCGTTTGAGTCGGACGTGGAGAATGTTTTCGATGCGCTGAAATCGGTCGAAAAAAGAAATGCGATCGGGGGGACAAGTCATCAAGCTGTAAAGGAACAATTGGAAGGAGTCCAACGGCTTATCCTCCCCAAAGAGGGCCAGTCGTAGGAAGTTTTGAACCCAAAGATCAAAAGGAGATCAAACCATGTCTACAGTTTCTTGCCCCGAATGCGCCGCGGAAATTACGCTGGCGGAAAATACGGAAGTGGGAGAGATTATCGTCTGCCCGGATTGCGGCGTGGACCTGGAAGTGACCGGCCTCGAACCCGCGGCGATCCAGCTCGCCCCGATGGAAGAGGAAGATTGGGGGGAATAACCACGCATCAAAATGAGGAATTATGCAATCACGATTGAAAATTGGCGTTTTGTATTCCCGCGTGCGTGTCGAAGAGAAATGGCTCTTCGGCGCAATGGAAAAACGCGGCCTCGATTATGACCGTCTCGATGACCGCGCCATCCACTTTGATCTGAATGATCCTGCGCCCTGGCAGGGATACGATGCGGTCCTGGAGCGGAGTATCAGTTACAACAGCGGGCTGTACGCGCTCCGCTTGCTGAACACATTCGGCGTGCCGACGGTGAACACCGCCGAGGTAGCGGAGGTCTGTGGCGATAAGCTGATGACCAGCGCCCTGTTGGCTCGGGACGGGATCCCACAGCCACATAATGCAACCGCATTCACGCCCGAGGCCGCCTTGGAGGCGATCGAAGCCTTTGGTTACCCTGTCGTCCTCAAGCCGGTGGTCGGCTCGTGGGGAAGATTGCTGGCTAAGATCAACGACCGCGATGCAGCCGAAGCAGTGCTCGAACATAAATCCACTCTGGGCTCCGTACAGCATTCTGTGTTTTACATCCAGGAATATATCGAAAAACCCGGACGCGATATACGCGTGATCGTGATCGGAGAAATTGTCCTGACCGCCATGTATCGCAACTCTAACCATTGGATCACGAACACAGCCCGAGGCGGCGAGGGCGAGCTTTGTCCCGTCACGCCTGAGATCGAAGACCTGAGTTTGCGCGCCGCGAAATCAGTGGGCGGCGGTGTGCTGGCGGTGGATCTGGTCGAGCATCCCCAACGCGGATTGATTGTCAATGAAATCAATCACACCATGGAATTCCATACCATGCAGCCCTTGAGCGGCATCGACATCGCGGGAGAGATTGTCGAGTATGTGATCAGGGTTGCCAGCCGGGAATGTGTTCCATGACGAAGGTATCCATCATTGGCGGCTCGGGTTATGGCGGCGGAGAGCTCCTGCGCCTATTGCTGGGCCATCCCTGTGTTGCGTTGCAGCAAGTTACGTCGCGCTCGCATCTCGGCGAGTATGTATATCAGGTCCATCCGAATCTGCGCAAGCGCACCCAGCTCAAATTCAGCGACCCCGCTGCGCTCGAGCCCGTGGACATTCTTTTCCTGGCGCAGCCGCACGGACAGGCGCAGCATCACATCGATGAATATACAAAACTTGCCAATAAGATCGTTGACCTTTCCGCGGATTTCCGCCTGCGAGATGCCTCAGTCTACGAAAAATGGTACGGTGAAAAACACGCCGCGCCTGAATGGCTGGGCAGGTTCGTGTACGGATTAGCGGAACTGCACCGCGCAGAATTGGCGGCCGCAAATTATGTCAGCGGAGTGGGATGTAACGCAACCGCCGCGAACCTTGCGCTTCTGCCTCTGGTCAGGGCAGAGTTGATCGACTCCTCCTCTTCCGTAATCATCGAGATCAAAGTAGGTTCCTCTGAGTCCGGCGCGGAAGGCAACACCGGATCGCACCACGCCGAGCGAGCTAATGTGGTCCGGACATTTTCCGCATTCGGGCACCGTCACACGGCCGAGGTGATCCAGGAAATGGATATTCAAAACATCTCGCTGACGATGACCGCCGTGGATCTGGTACGCGGCGTGCTGGCAACGGCTCACGCAAAAGTGAAAGAGGGAGTCACCAACAGGGACTTGTGGAAGGCCTATCGCGCAGTCGCCAATGAAAACCCGTTTGTGCGCATTGTCAAGGAGCAGCGCGGCATTTATCGCGTGCCGGAGCCGAAGATCCTTGCCGGCTCGAACTACGCCGATCTCGGGTTCGAGTTGGACGAGAACAACCGGCATGTGATCTCCATGTGTGCGATTGACAATCTCATGAAAGGCGCGGCCGGCTCAGCGGTGCAGTGCATGAATCTCATGAGGGGATGGGAGGAGACAGCGGGGTTGGAGTTTGGCGGGCTTCACCCGATTTAACATGTCATTGCGAGTGGCGTTCATCCTGAGCGGAGTGGCGCCCAGGCGCCACGAAGTCGAAGGATTGCCCGAAGCAATCCCCTCCTTATTAGGAGATTGCTTCGCATGCGGCCCGCAATGACATATATCTGGAGAATTGATGAATCAACCAATCATTGTCGTAAAGCTCGGCGGCACGGAAGGCGTGGATTTTTCCGCGATCTGCTGTGACGCCGCGGATCTATTGGATCGCGGAAAGAAACTGGTTATTGTGCACGGCGGTTCGGCGGAAGCGAACGCGCTGGGCGAAGCGTTAGGCTTACCGCCGAAGATGATCACGTCGCCTTCCGGATACACCTCACGCTACACAGACCGTAAGACCCTGGAGATCTTCCTGATGGCAGTGAACGGAAAAGTCAACACACTATTGACAGAGCAGCTGCAAATGTTGAATGTCAACGCGTTGGGGCTGTGCGGACTGGATGGAAGGCTGATGCAGGCCACGCGTAAAGAATCCGTTCAAAGCCTCGAGAACGGGAAGCGCAAAATCATCCGTGATGACTACACAGGCAAGATCGAAACTGTCAACCGGGATCTGTTATGCCTGTTGTTGAATGCCGGCTATCTGCCGGTGATTGCGCCGGTGGCGGTCAGCGGAAAAGGGGAGGCGCTCAATGTCGATGCGGACCGCGCGGCCGCGGTGGTCGCCTCCGCGCTCGGGGCGGAGACTCTCATCCTGCTCACTGCGGTGCCCGGGCTGATGAAGAGCTTCCCGGACGAGTCAACGGTGATCCGGCAGCTGCCACAGAATGAGCTGTCCGCAGCGGCTGAGGCGGCGCAGGGTCGCATGAAGAAGAAAGTACTTGGCGCGGCGGAAGCACTGATGGGTGGTGTGAGTCGCGTGATCATCGCAGACGGGCGGATCCAGCGTCCGATTTCAAATGCACTGGCAGGGGAAGGAACGGTCATCCAATGAATACGCAGCAAATTATCGATATCGAGACAAAATATAGTTCGGGGATATATGGCAAACAACCACTCGTGATTGTGCGCGGGCAGGGCGCATCTTTGTTCGACCCAGACGGTGTGCAGTATCTGGATTGCTCGTCGGGACACGGCGTAGCCAATCTTGGTCACGCGCATCCGAAGGTTGCCGAGGCGATCTATCAGCAAGCCTCCACCCTTATCACCTTGTTCGAGACGTTTCCAAATGATAAACGTGCGGAGCTCATGAAGAAGCTCGCCTCGCTTGTCGAAGGACTGGATCGAGTCTTTCTCTGCAACTCCGGGACCGAGGCCGTCGAAGCCGCGCTCAAATTTGCGCGCATCGCGACAGGACGGAAAAACATCGTCGCGGCCATGCGGGCTTTTCACGGCAGGACGTATGGCTCGCTCTCCGCAACGTTCAACAAAAAGTACCGCGATGGCTTCGATCCCCTCGTGCCAGGGTTTTGTCATGTGCCGTATAACAATATCGAAGCCCTGGATAAAGCTGTGACAGTCGAGACGGCAGCCGTGATCCTGGAGGTGGTCCAGGGCGAGGGGGGCGTCTATCCTGCGAAACTCGAGTATCTGCGGGCCGCGCGGAGCATTTGCGATGCGCGCGGCGCGCTGTTGATCATAGATGAGATCCAGACAGGGTTTGGCCGGACCGGGAAGATATTTGCCGTCCAGCATTACGGGGTCATCCCGGATGTGCTGACATGCGCAAAATCCCTGGCCGGTGGCGTGCCGATGGGCGCAGTTCTGATGGGCAGGCAGGTGAAGAATCTGACGACAGGGGTGCACGGCTCGACGTTTGGCGGCAATCCGCTTGCATGCGCCGCGGCCCTTGCGGCATTGACCATCATAGAGGAAGAAGATTTGGCGCGGCAGGCAACGGTGAAAGGGGCGTACTTGCTCGATAGGTTGAAGAAAATTGACTCGCCGCATCTTCGCGAAGTGCGCGGGCTGGGCCTGATGGTCGGCATCGAAATGAAGCAAAAAGTGACGCCGTATATCAAGGCATTACAGGATAGGAGAATCCTGGCGCTGAATGCCGGGATGACAGTCATCCGGCTCCTCCCGCCATTGGTGATAACCTATGAGCAGATCGATCACTTGGTGAATATGTTGACGGAAGTATTGGCGAGCGAGCCAGGCGATGGGTGACTTTGAGACATTGATTGGCCTGGTGTCGCAATACAGTCCCTCGGGGCAGGAACGCAACGCAGTCGAGTGGCTGGTGGCCCGCATGAGGTCACTTCGCTATGATCAGGTTTTTATTGATGAGGCAGGCAACGCGATCGGTGTGATGGGGACCGGGCCGAAGCAGGTGGTTCTGCTCGGGCATATCGATACGGTGCCCGGAGAGATTCCCGTCAGGCGGAATGGCATTCCGCCCTACGAAGTCTTAACTGGGCGCGGCTCAGTAGATGCAAAGGGACCTTTAGCATGTTTCACCGACGCGGTCGCGAAGATCGGTGCGGTCGAGGGATGGCAATTCATCGTGATCGGCGCGGTGGATGAAGAGCGCAACTCAGAGGGCGCACGCTATGCCGCCACACAATATAAGCCGGATTATGCGGTGATCGGCGAGCCCAGCCAGTGGGATCGAATTGCATTGGGATATAAGGGCAGCGCCTGGGCATATGTAACTGTTAAGTGCGGGCAGATGCATTCGGCCAGCGGCCAACGAACTGCGGCGGAAGCGGCGATCGAGATCTGGCTGAAAATCAAAACATATGTAGATTCATTTAATGTGAATAAGCAAAAAGTGTTTGATCAGTTATTGCTAACCCTGCGTGGGATGGACTCTGGCTCAAACGGTTTTGAGCAGTGGGCGCGCCTGAACGTGGGTGTCCGTTTACCGTTGAACGTTTCACCGGCAGGCTGGTATGATATCTTAGCTGAGATCGCCAGTGGAGCAATTGTCGAGCCAATCGGATATGCTATTCCCTCCCGCGTCTGCGATAAAAATACTCGACTGGTACGCGCTTTCTTAAGCGGGATCAGGTCCCGGGGTGGGGAGCCGCGTTTTGTCTATAAAACGGGAACTTCAGATCTAAATATCGTTACGCCTGTTTGGAATTGCCCCGCGCTGGTCTATGGTCCGGGTGATTCAAGCCTCGATCACACACCCAATGAACATATCTTGCTTGATGAATATAAAAGGTCACTTAAGGTACTATACAATGCGCTAAACGCATTGGTGAATTAGTTGCCGGGGAATTTCACGGTTCAGGGCACAAATCACCAGGCCAGAAAGATAAGTCAAAAGGGAGAACGGTTTTGGATCATCCCTTTGTTTTCCCCGAAACACCAGCCTCTGCAGCTGTCCTATTTTCACCTCGAGAGGGATTATTCTAATAGAACAGGTTCCTGAACTTATGAGCAGACCAGGCTCCATCCGAGTATGATTGATTCCATGAAGCGTCTCAGGAAAAAGAATGGTGAGATGACCCAGGCGGAGTCACACTCTGTGGAATTTGAGGCTTTGTTCCATGAGCACTGGGCGAGAGTGTACCGTCTTCTCCACCGACTGGTGGGCGACCCGGCCGAAGCCGAGGACCTGGCGCTCGAGACTTTCCTGCGGCTGTACCACAACCACGGACACCGCGCCGATGGTTTCAATGTGGGCGGCTGGCTGTACCGGGTCGCGACCAATCTGGGACTGCATTCCATACGAGGCTGGAAGCGCCGTGAGCGCTACGAGATCACAGCCGGGAAATATGCACTGGAAGAAGCAGATCAAGGATCTCCGGCTGAGATCCTGGCCCGCGCAGAGGAACGCCAACGCGTGCGACTGGTGCTCTCACGTATGAACGAACGGCAGTCGCAGCTTCTGATCCTGCGCCATTCCGGGCGGTCCTATAGAGAGATTGCCGAGGCTTTGAATGTCGCTCCTGCCTCGATTGGACCGCTGTTGGTCCGGGCCGAGCGCGAGTTTGAGAAACACTACCGCGCCCTGGAACAGGAGGAAGGATGAAACAACACTTCACAGATGGAGAGCTGCGCGCCGCGCTGGACGGAGAGCTGGAGACAGACCGACTCCGGCATCTGGCAGATTGTCCGGAGTGCCAGAAGCGACAACAGCAGTTGAAAGTAGAAAGTGAGAACGTTGAAGTCAGGCTTGGCTTCCTGGGCTCCGGCGAAGACGCCGTCCCTCCGGTTCAGAAGGCATGGAACCGATTCGCGCAACAAACTTTGCAAAAAAAGGAGATTCCTATGTTCAAACGATGGTTTTCTATTCCGATCATACGCTTTGGGATGGCTACGTTGGTGATCCTGGCGCTCATTCTTGCATTCCCTGGCACACGCGCCCTGGCGGGCGAGCTGCTGAACCTGTTCCGCGTCCAAGAGGTGCAGGTGGTGCCTGTGGACTTCACAGGGCTGGAGCAACTGACCGGCGACGGCGTCCTTGGCAACCAGTTCACAGAATTGATCGCAGACTCTGTGGACATGCAACAGGAGCCGGGCGAGCCCGTGCAGGCTGCCAGCGCAGAAGAGGCCAGCCAGCTGGCAGGCTTCAACGTGCGCATCCCGACGGGCATGACTCCCAGCCAGATCAACGTTACCGGCGTCGCAGCTTTCAGCATGACGCTGGACCGCACCAAAGCTCAGGCACTGCTCGACGAAGCCGGGCGCAGCGACCTGGTCCTGCCTGCTTCGGTAGATGGCGCAGAGATCTCGGTGAGCATCCCCGCTTCGGTCAGCGTCGCCTTCGGCACCTGCCCCAGGCCCGGGTCGGACGTGCCTGGAAATACCGAGCAGAGCACCACGGAACGCCGTTACCCGGATTGTGTTATCCTTGCCCAGATCCCCAGCCCCAGCGTCAGCGCGCCGGCCGACCTCGATATCGAACCGCTGGCCCGCATCGGGCTGGAGTTCACAGGCATGAGCGCCGCAGAGGCGGCAGAACTCACCAGCACCGTCAACTGGACCTCCACGCTGCTGGTGCCGATCCCGAGGAACGCTGCGCTCCACGAGCAGGTGACCGTAGATGGCGTGACCGGTACATTCATCCAGCGCTCAGGCGAGACCCCGCAGTTTGCTCTGCTGTGGGTCAAGGATGGCATCATCTACGCGATCAGCGGGCTGGGCGTGGATTCCCAGCGGGCGATCGAGATGGCGAACTCACTTCCATAGGTTGTTCATGACCGTAGCCGCAATCGAAACAGAAGGACTGAGAAAAGTATTCGGCGACAACACCGCCGTGAAGGGCCTCACCCTGCGCGTGGCGCAGGGTGAGGTGTTTGGCTTCCTGGGCCCCAACGGAGCCGGGAAAACAACCTCCATGAAGATGCTGCTCGGGCTGGTCGCGCCGACATCAGGCAGTGCATCCCTGCTGGGCGCGCCCATCGGGGATCGACCCACTCTCGCTCGTGTTGGCTTCCTGCCCGAGCACTTCCGCTTCCAGGAATGGCTGACGGCGGACGAGTTCTTGCAGGTGCACGGGGAATTGCTTGGTATGGAGATAGAGGCGCTCAAAGCGCGAAAGGGTGAGCTGCTCGAGCGCGTAGGCTTGTCGGCGTTTCGCAATAAGTTGCTGCGCACTTTCTCAAAGGGGATGCTGCAGCGTATCGGGCTGGCGCAAGCTCTCCTCAACCACCCTGCCCTGGTCTTCCTGGACGAGCCCACCTCCGGCCTCGACCCGGTGGGACGCCGCCTGGTGCGCGACGTCATTCACGAGCTGCGCCAGGCAGGCACCTGTGTATTCCTCAACTCGCACCTGCTCAGCGAGATCGAGGTGACCTGCGACCGCGTGGCTTTTATTCGGCACGGGGAAGTGGTGCGCATCCTCGACCTCGCCTCGCTTGATGGGAACCGGTCCGCCGTCACCATCCGGGCGGCGGGGCTGACGCCTGAAATAGTGGCAACGATGAGCCGTTGGGGGGAGGATATCCATGCGAACGGCGAGCAGCTTACGCTGACGATCCGGAACGAGGAGCACCTGCCGGAGATCAACAAATACCTCGTGGCGCATGGCGCCCGCGTCTATGCGATCACACCGGAGCGCATTTCCCTCGAGGATATCTTTATCGAAACGGTCGGAAAGGATGGTGGGCTGTGAACAAGATCTGGATCGTGGCGCGCATGACATTCCGGGAAGCCATCCGCCGTCGAATCGTGCTGACCGGGCTTGTGCTGGGCACCCTGTTCCTGATCATCTTTTCGATCGGTTTCCGTATGATCTACGGCGCCATCAATGCAGAGATGACCGAGGCTGCAAACGCCATGCAGCGCGTGTGGCAGAGCGAGGCGGCGAACTTTTTCCTTCAGGTCGGGCTGTACGCGGTCGCTTTTTTGTCAGTGGCCATGGGAGCGCTGCTCAGCGCAGATACGCTGGCCGGTGAGATCAGCTCGGGCACCATCCAGACCATCGTCACCAAGCCGCTGCGCCGGTCCGAGGTTGTGCTCGGCAAGTGGTTGGGGTTCGCCGGCCTGCTGGCGCTCTACTGCCTCTTGATGGCTGGTGGGATCTCCCTGAGCGTTTTCCTCCAAACAGGCTACACTGCGCCAAACCTGCTGACGGGTCTTTCGCTGCTTTATCTGGAAGCCCTGGTGGTGATGACAGTTTCCCTGGCTTGTTCCAGCGCAATGCCCGCCCTGGCAACCGGTGCGCTGGTCTTTGGGTTATATGGTCTGGCCTTTATCGGTGGCTGGATCGAACAGATTGGCGCCATCTTTCGCAACCAGACCGCCGTGCAAGTGGGCATCGTCACCAGCCTGCTCATTCCCACCGAAGCCATCTGGCGCCGCGCCTCATTCGAAATGCAGGCTCCCCTCAGCGCCGCCCTGCAGATGACGCCTTTCACTACCATCTCCGTCCCCAGCACGCTGATGGTCGGGTACGCGATCGTCTATCTCCTGGCCGCGCTGTGGGTCGCGATTAACACCTTCCAGCACAGAGATATCTAGCAGCTCACAGAAAATTGGTAATCGCTAATGTAAATATTCGTTCAAGTCTTTCCTGCTCTGTCAAAGAGCATTTCTGCCGTTTTTCCCGATGCTCATGTCGCAGCATCGAGATGAACTGTCTCTCAACGATAAAGTGTGGTTCGGGATAGCTCTTCTTAAGTGCCCCACGGAGATTCGAATAACGTCCCTTCAATAGGGGCTCCGGTTCTAAGAAAACAAAAACCACCAACAAGGCGGTCTGTAGAAGTGCCCCTTCGCGGATCTGTTCCGAACCACCTTCCCTGAAATCAGGGGAAATAGGGCACAAAAGGATTATCTTTTCAGGAATTTAATTGAAAATTGACGAATCGTCAAGCAATTCGAATGTTTTCAAACCAAAATATGAGTAGAGATTTTTCGGATTACTGATGAAAATCACCGTTTTCAAAAGTTCTAATGATTTAAGACTATGTCATGTTATTGCTATGCCCATGCATTTCGGATAATTAATGACGAGGTCGCCACCAGCATCGGCTGGCCCCTGACCAGCGGATTCCAAATTGAGTTGGGCTTCGCTACCATCGGCATCGGGTTGGTGGCTTCCTCAGTTTTTGGAACAAGGGATATTGGCTTCCGTTCATCATCATGAAGTTCATTTTTGGCTGGGGAGCAGGGTATACTCATATCCTGCACAGGATGCAGCATAACAACTTCTCACCGAGCAACACAGGCATCGTCGTCTATTGGGATTTTCTTTATCAAAAAGGAGAGACAAAATGGGAGAAAACAAATCAATCAGCAGCGGCACAAATAAACCTTCCAACATTTGGATTGGACTGGTATTTATCTTTGGCGGGGCAGTTGTCCTGCTCAATCAACTTAACATCCTGCCTTTCGAATTGAATTGGTGGGCACTCTTCATCCTTTTCCCCGCCTTTGGCGCACTTACTGGCGCATACAACCGCTACCGTTCCACGAATGATTTATTTGAAATGGGAGTGATGATACCCGCATTGGTCGGTCTGTTCATGCTTCTGCTGTCAGTGAGCCTGCTTGTTGGCGATGCGATCAATCTCAACCTGAGGGTGTACTGGCCCATCATCCTCATTGTCCTCGGCCTAGGTTTGATCATTGGCCGCTGGCGAAGATCGTAAGCACAAATTTTGCAGGAGCGATTTATGGAATCCATTCTCGAGGTAAAAGACCTCAAAAAGAATTATG
>DASTFG010000509.1:0-4303 GCA_035708785.1 Anaerolineales bacterium | reverse complement strand
GTAATGATTGCCCAGCCTCCGGCAAAAACTGGAATAATGAGCAGCAATGAAAGGCCCAGAGCAAGGCTCAATGCAATTTGCATTCGGGGAAACATCTCAACCTCCAGTCGTGGGCAGGCTCGAAACATCGTTATCGAACGGAAGGCTTCCGGAGCCAAAGAGCAAGCCCCAGGATGCCTGCTAGACCCGCTGAAATGGCGATGATTATAGTCAACGGGATGCGGGGAGCCGGCATGCCGGGCCGTGCCGCGTCAATGGCCTTGATCCCTTGAGGCTGTGAAGCTGCCGGAAGCGACTTGATCTGCATGGAAAGGGCAGCATCAAATACCGTCTTGACCTCAGGGTTGGCCGTATACCATTCGCCGTCGTACTCAGACGACCCATTCACGATCCCGTCATAATATACAAAGCCGGCCTCGGGATAGTAATGCAGACGATCAAAAGCGATCTCGCCCCTGCCACGTGTATAGAAACGTGTAATCTCATAGCCCGCGCCGGGGCTGGCTGGCGCTTTCGCCTTATCATGATAGAAATCGGCAAAAGCAAAGAAATCGGTGGTCAGAGCCGGGTCGGTGGAGCGGACGGCATCCCTGAGCTTAGGACCTGTGATCGTGATGAATGCAAAGCTACCTTTGGCGAAGGCTGTGACGGAAATCAACAGGGCTGTGAGCAATGCCAGGGCAACTGCGATTCGCGTGCGTAGAAACATTGGTACCTCCTTCGATGGCTGGAATTACTGTAACAATACACCGGCCGTGAGGGTTTGGTTCCGTGCCCTACCGGATTGGCTCAAGCGATTCTGCGATCTTGACCGCCTCTTCTAGGCTGAGCTCAGTCTCGAGCCGGTAGGTGACATTTCCTTGCTGCCAGATCAGCACATGACCGTCCACCATCCGCTTGAAATCAATGTCGCCGGTATGCAACCTGAGGGCGTAGGGTCCGACTGTCCAGATCGCGCGGCGGCCGTTAACACTTGCCTCCCTGATGGTTGTAGGCTCGATCTTGTCGATTGCCCAACTTCCCGCCGGGATGATATGCAGGCTCATCATGACCCGCGCAGGCCGCTCGGGATCCAGCCAGATCAGAATGGCCATGTTGCCATCGGCGTCCTGTACGAAGACGCGGTCGGGCTGCCCAAGCTCCGCAGGATAGGATGGCAGAAGAATTGGGAAATTCACGGCCTGGCGGGCCTCTTCAAGGGTCATCTCACCGACGATGTCTTCCAGTAAAGGAATCAGCGCAGGAAGCGTCGGGCCTGGTGTTGCTGTGAGCGGGACCATGGTAGAAGGAACTTCTTCGACCGGCGCGGGCGGAGTCGATTGGGGACCGAAAATACGCACCACCCCGATCTGGATGAATTCGAGGATGGCCGCGCGGGCGGGCGGGATCAGCATCAGGCTGGAGCACAGGGTCAGCACAATGGCCAGCGACCACGCCAGCCTCCGAGACCTGAAGCGGGAGCGCGTCCCCCGGCGCAGGCGCCTCATCACCTGCCTGGCAATATCCGGCGTGCGCGGATACTCCAGCCCTGCCGCGATGGCAACCACCTGTCCTTCAAAGAGTTCTCGTTCCAGCTCGTTCATATATCACGTCCTTCGGAGAGCACGGGGAATTCCTGCCGAATAATTCCACGCAGCCGCTCGAGTGCCCGGCTCAACCGCGACTTGACCGTCCCTTCGGGAACCTGCAAGGCCTCAGCCGTTTCATTGACCGAGAGGTCGAGGAAATAGCGTAAATACACAACCTGTTGGTCGGGCATACTAAGCGTTCGTACAGCCTTCCAGAGCTCACTGGCCTCCAGGCGGCGCGCGCTTTTCTCCTCGATGTTCACAGACGCGGGCTGATCGCGAAAAGCACGCGTCAGGGCCGATAAATATCTTCCAGCGGACCGATGCCGGTTCCGGGCAAGGTTGGTCACGATACTGAGCAGCCACGGGCGGAGGGGCCGCGCTGGATCAAAGCGCCGGATGTGATTCCAGGCGCGCAGAAAGGTTTCCTGGGCGAGGTCTTCCGCCTCATCGGGATCGCCGAGGAGCAGATAGGCAAGCCGAAAAACCGCGTCCTGGTGCGCAAGCACCAACGGTTCCCAGGCCGCCGCGTCGCCATTTGAGGCGTGACGGATCAGCGTAGATTCATCCAATCGGGCCTCTCCGGAGAGGTCACAGTTTCATCCTATATACACCGCAAAACCTTGGGGGGTTCCATGTCCAGAATCATAATCCATGATCATGAGCCTGAAATGCCGAAATTTTTCGATACGCCAGGCTTTCCGGCAGGCGAAGAAAATCTGCTGGAAGAGAGATGCGGGCAGACAAACGGGACATTGACCTGCCTTTTGTTTGCTCTTACAATGTTTGTATGCACATAAAGCTTGCCGGCTTTTTTCGACCCGATCACGATCCTCCGCAGCGCGTTTTTCGGCGATTGTCGTATTAAAGTTACTCAGTTCTTAATCAAATTCGGAGGAAAAATCGAATGCCTACACCGTTTGTTTCCAAACGTGCCCCTGTATATGCCGACGTTCCCGACGAAAAATGGAACGACTGGCGCTGGCAGTTGAGCCACCGCCTGAATACTGTGGATGAAATCGATAAGATCATCCCCCTGACCGAGTCTGAACGAAAAGCGCTTCAGACCCAGGGTCTGTTCCGTGTGGATATTACACCGTATTTCATTTCGCTGATCGACCCGGACGATCCCGACGATCCAATCCGCAAGCAGGTCATCCCGCTCGCCGAGGAGATGCAGTCTTTTACCGCGATGATGGAGGACTCCCTTGCGGAAGACCGCCATTCCCCCGTCCCAGGGCTGGTCCACCGCTACCCCGACCGGGTCCTGATGCTGGTGACGACTCAATGCGCGTCCTACTGCCGCTACTGTACGCGTTCTCGTATCGTGGGTGACCCCGGACAGACCTTCTCACGTCAGGAATTCGAACTGCAGCTCGAATATCTCAAGCGCACACCGCAGGTGCGCGACGTCCTGCTCTCCGGCGGCGACCCGCTGGTGCTGGCTCCCAAGATCCTGGAAGAGATTCTCAGACGTCTACGCGAGATCCCGCACATCGAGATCGTCCGGATTGGCACCCGCGTACCCGTCTTTATGCCGATGCGCGTCACGCAGGAGCTCTGCGATATGCTCGCCAAGTACCACCCCTTGTGGATGAACATCCATGTCAACCACTCCAACGAGATCTCGTTGGAACTTGAACAAGCCTGCGACCGTCTTACCAGAGCAGGGATCCCGCTTGGGAACCAGGCTGTGCTTTTGGCCGGTATAAATGATAACGTTCACATCCAGCGAAAGCTGGTCCAGGATCTGGTGCGTATCCGTGTGCGCCCTTACTATCTCTACCAGTGCGATCTGGTGGAGGGCGCAGGTCACTTTCGCACGCCGGTAGCAAAAGGTATCGAGATCATGGAGGGCTTGCGCGGCCATACCTCCGGCTACGCCGTCCCACAATATATTGTGGACGCGCCCGGCGGTGGCGGCAAGATCCCGGTGATGCCCAACTATCTATTGAGCATGTCTGACCACAAGGTGATCCTGCGCAACTACGAAGGCTATGTCACGACATACGAAGAGCCGACCGATTATCTCCCCAGCGACGCGGCCAAATTCAAAGGTGAAAAACGACCGGAGCCGGGCCAGTCAGGCATATCCGGCCTGCTGGAGGGCGAGCAAATGTTCATAAAACCCGAAGGCTTTGATGAGATTCATGATCGCCAGGGCATCCAGCATCGGCTGAAAGATGAAAGAAAGTGGCAGCCTCTCGGAATCGGCGCAGGTACATCCAGGCCCGCCGAAGAATAAGCTGATGAAGGAGACATTCATGATCCAACCGACGAAACGAATCCTGTTCGCCATGATGGTGCCCATATTACTCCTCGCGGCCTGCGCCCCTGCGCAGCCGACGCCGACTCAAGAGGCTGTGGATATTGAAAGCGAAATCGGGACGGCCGTGGCCCTGACCGTCGCGGCGCAGAATACACAGACGGCTGCTGCCATCCCTCCCGCGACCAATACGACGCTTCCGACTCAGACTGAGGCCGTTGTTGTACCTGCAACCCCAACTTCTGTGCCTCCCACGGCGACTCCGCTTACGCCGCCCACGGCTACCCGTGTAGCAGGTGGAGGTGGCGTAACTCCGGCGCCGAAGCCTGAGTATGCCTGTAATGCGATCAATCGCAGACCGTTCGATAACACAGTCTTTCGCCCAAATGCTGAATTTGATATTCAGTGGACAATTGTCAACACCGGCACCAAGACAATGGCTGCGGGACTCGACCTCAAGTACTTTAGC
>DASTFG010000508.1:0-3251 GCA_035708785.1 Anaerolineales bacterium | reverse complement strand
AAATCATCCTCCGTGAAATCGTACTTCTCGGCAAGGTCCCGTAAGGTTGGCTCACTCTCGGCCTCCTCCGTGACCGTCGCGGTTTCGGTTGCAGCGCGAGGAGATTCCTCAGGGAGGATCACGAGCTTTGATTTTCCGGGCGATTTCCTTTTGCTGCTGAGATCTTTCCTGAAGATGTCCTCCAACTGGTCAGCCATATCGTCATAAGTCAAGAGAATTACAGCAACCCCAAAGGCGATGAAAGGAGCAAGAGGTGGCGAATTCATGGGCTCATTCCTTAAGGCAAGCCACAATCCTCGAGCTCCAAACGCCAGACTACCCACCACGATGGCAAAACGGATTAAGATCCAGAGGCGGGAAGAAGAATCAGGCGATGGCGCCTGTACAGGGGTAGTGTCTTCGTGTGATTCAAGATTCATAGAGAATGATTCGATCAGACATTGGAAGTTCTTATCTCCGCGGGTCTACTCCGGCGGAACAATAAACAAAGTGACAGTCGTGTTCCATTCGCTGTCAGAATGGAATTCCCGCAGCTCCCCCCGGGGAAATACCTCGAGAATAAAATTCAATTCATGCATTCGTTCGGGCACGACCACAAAAACGGCACCCCGGCCGGGTGGGATCAAGCCGGGATCGGGGGCGGCCGTCAATGGCTCTATGATATCTTCCGCGTCGGCATCCGGCACCAGAAAGGGGTTTGTGGAAAACCCCCAATACATCCGCGGCGCGCCTACAAAAAGAATACGATAATGAGGGGAGAACTCTCTGAGGACCGGGGCCGTGAGCGTTGCCAGTTCGGCATCCGGGCCGCCGGCAATCCGCTTTGGGGTGAAATCGGAGAAGTAAGTATTCAAACTAATCCATGCAAAGGAGAATACGCCGATTGTCATGAGCGCATGTACAGGCAGAGCCGTAAAACTCTTTTTTAGCATATCGAAGAGTTGAGAAAGAGCGAGGACAATAAAGAAACAGACAGGAATGGACAGGGTCACCAGCCGCATACTGGATGGCGGACTTTCCGTCAACACCCCGCCCAACAATATAGCTCCCCACCACCACGCAACCATGAAGAACAGGTTCTTGTCCGCGCCCGGCAAAAAAGAGCGCAATGTCGCGAAACCAAGGCCTGCCAGAAAAAGAGCCCCAAAAACAGGATCGAGCAGAGGCTGGCGCAAGCCATACCAGACAGTTCGATCCGGATAATAATTGAAGGCCAGCGCCGCGCGACGGAACTGGTCCCACAAAATGTGAATCATAGAACTGCCGGTCTTATCCACCTCCTGTTCCAACCAGCCACTTTGAATAATGCCCACCTGATTGATGCGGGCGTTGAATTCGTCGGGAAACCGAAGCGCATATTGAAGCATTGGCGCCGCCACGATCAGAAATGCGCCTGCAAGAATCAATATGCCGCGCCAGTTCCTTCGAAAAAATCCTTGCCCTTCCAAAAGGAAGGAATAGGCCAGGACGGCAAACACCAGTACCAGGACAAAGCGGGCACCGGCATAAAAATAGAAAGCAAAAGCAGAAGCGGCGCCAGCCATGATCCAATCAAGGTTCTGCCGACGGTCCATGGCGCGGTGCAGAAAAAAGAGCGCCAAGACCCCGAAGAAGGGGTCGAACACCATGTTGGCGCCCAGACGAGAGAAATGAATATGGTAATGATAGGCGGCCACAAGGGCAGAGACCGCTAAAGCAAAATACGGCCCTTTCAGGCGGTTAACCAGCAGGAAGACCAGGAGCACTGTTACCGAACCGATCAAGACCGCTGTCAGACGTAATGCGAACACACTCTGTCCCAGGAGACGGAGGGGGAGGCTCAGAACGAAAAAGGTCATGGTGGGGACGGAAGACCAGCGCGTTGCGAATGGATTGCGTATCTCGCCATGGATGACGCCCATCGCATCCAGCCCGTGCGAGGCTTCGTCACCGCTGAGCACAAAAGGTATCGATTCCACATGCCAAAAGCGCACAAGGAACGCCACGACAAGGATGGCGGAAAAGGTCACAATCGTCCAGCGGGAAGAAATCCACCAATTGTTCCAGTCGATCTGCCGGATGGACAGAGGCTCGGTCAACGCAAGCGTGTAACTGACGAAAGCCAGGAGCCAAAAAAGGGATACCAGGCCAAAGTTTGCATCGCTTGCCATACGAGGCAGGTTAAAAAGCACGTAGCCTGTGAGTGCGAGTGACAGCAATAACAGGGATCGAGAACGATTAAATAATTTGGCTGGGGAACGAAGTTCTGATTTAGTCGCCGTCTCGGATCGATCGGGATGCTTCTGGTCGAGCCTGGCCGCCCTCGACTGCTCAGCCGGTACGGATCGACCTCGCCAAAGGATTATTTTCGATTTGAGGTGATCGAGAACGCTGAGGGAATCTTTGTCGTTCATATATATCCACAGCGATGGGTAAAGAAGGTTCTCCCTATAGAGGCAATCTTATCATAATTCGGTTAAGAAAGACGCCCGAAGGACTCAAGCTGTTCCGATTACTTTCTCACTTTCAATCTCTCAAACAACTTCTCGTACTCGGCTGCGATGGCATCCGGATTATAGGCCTCCCTGATCGATTCAATGTCGCCGCGGAATTTTCCCGGCTCGTCCAGGACCTCGAGGATGGCTTCCGCTAAATCGGCCGGATCGCCAATCCGGGCGACGCGCCCCATCCCGTGCATCCGGACGGGCTGCCGCACGCCCGGCAGCGCAGAGGGAACGCTTGGGACACCGTTCATCATCGCTTCGATCTGCACGAGGCCAAACGCTTCGGTGGAGTTCAGTGAGGGCACGGTTATAACATCGAGATTGGGATAGTAGGCCGCCATTTCAACCGGATCGAGGTTGCCGAGGAAGGTCCAATGACCTGCGGCTTCATACTCGCGGATGCGCGGCATGAGCCGATCCGCATACGCCTGTTCGCCCATCACGTTCTGATAGGTGCCCGCGAACAAGACCTGCGCTTTCGGATACTTTTTGATGATTGCGGGAAGCGCATCGAGCAGCACCTCCACGCCCTTTTCGGCGGCGAAGCGCGCTGCCATGCCAATGACGGGGCGCCGCTCTTCGACGTGATGCTGCTCCCCAAAGGCCCGGACCGCGCCGGGGCGTGGGTCTGGCAGTTCCACCGGGGGCAGGATCGGGGTCAACTTAGAGGCGAAGCGCGAAAGATAGGGCGAGTTGTCTGCGTAGTCCTGGGTGTACGTCACGATGTGATTCGCCAGCGTCCCGGCCAGGTTATTTTGAAAATTCACT
>DASTFG010000507.1:0-4000 GCA_035708785.1 Anaerolineales bacterium | reverse complement strand
CGTTTCCAGATCAAATCACACTCATCTCGACCGACAGCGCCGGCACGCCTGACGACCCACGCCTGGACCTGAGGATCGCCCGCGCCATTATGCAAGTCACACCGCTTTTTCCGATGATATTTCTGCTTGGCCTGACGATCTTTGCCGTGCGTGGACTCATCGACTGGCTGAACTGGTGGGGCTGGCCGTTCCTCTTCACGGGCGTGCTCAGTCTATTGGTCGCCCTGCCCGGTGCGTTTTTGGTCGGTCTGATCATCCAGTGGATCCTGGAGCGCCAGGTGGGTAGATTCCTGCCCCCCGGCCTGCTCACCACCCTGCGTGAAACCATCAGCGCCATCGCGAGTGAGATTCTGGAGCCGGTGATTATTATCGGGTTTGTGCTGGCTGGTCTGGGCCTGCTGATGATCCTGGTTGGGGCCATATTAGCCTATGGACAGAGAGACCGGACCATCCCACGATATCGGACGAGATGGTAAAACGTCCACTGTACTCCTTTTCTTCGATCAATCCCTCAGGGGCACCTTATCCAGAACTGCCCGCGCTCTGAAAATATCCTTCCCAACGACAAAGACGCGAAAGCACGGGTCATTCCAACCCCATAAGGATTTATGTCGCGATGGGACGGGATTCCCTTCTTTAATAGCTCTGACTCCAGGGCAATTGCCTGTTGTTCAGAGACATAAAATCCCACCAAATGATCGTGCCTGATTTTGGTTATGATGAAATCAAAATTCATCTGTTTATAAGCGCAGACAGGCATCTGCACAGAGCCAGAAAAGACTTTCCCGGACATCGCTTTTCGATTGCCAGCCGCGGTTGTCCCACTCCGTGCCGCTGAGGTCATCCCCACCATATAGAGCCTGTCCAAAAAGAACCTTGCGAAACTGAGCCACAGCGATCAGTGCTGCGCTCTCCATCTCCACGGTGATACAGCCCTCTTCCTTTCGTCTGGCAATCTTACCGATTGTTTCACGGTATGGAGCATCCGTCGTCCATGTTTTCCCGACCCGGTAAGGAATACCTTGACTGGTCAGCGTCTGCACTAGCGCGTTTACACCAATCTCATTTGCACTCACTTCGCGGCCCGGAGGCAGGTAATGATATGAGACTCCTTCGTCACGCACCGCACTTGATACCACGATGATATGTCCGACGGCAATATCCTTTTCGAGAACGCCACAGCCGCCGCAGGCGATGAATTTCCGGCAGCCAAATGCAATCGCTTCCTCGAGCAAGCCCGCCGACACCGGCGCCCCGACACCCGGGTGGAAGAACGCCAGACGTTCATTGCGATAAGAGATCTCATAGATGCAATGGAGACCGTCCTCCCACTTGTTCTCTACAACAGTGGTGGCGTCATGTTCAGCGATGATCTTATCGATCACTTCCTTGAAAAAACAGATCACGCAGTGCTCGGGCAGATCGCGGGCACGGATGATCTTCGATGGCTCGATAAATGCCTCGGGGGTTGAATCATATTCCAGAATGGGAAAGGTCATTTGTCAAACTCCTTAGTTGGCTCAGCGATGTGATCAATCGCCCCTGCACTTCCTGACCTGCTCCAGCATCGGCCTGGAGATCTCAAGGTACTCACCCAGAGAGGATAAGCCGACTGCTGCCCGGCGTTCGTCCACATGCTCCCGATCGGCAATGGGATATGTAAGCTGTGTACCGTATATTTGCGACCTGCCTTCGCCGACACAGACCCGGTCAGTGAGGTACGCCAGGTGTTGAGGTCGCGCCTCATTGTCTTTAACTGCTTTTTCGAGCAGTTGAAGACAATGTTTTTGAAAAGCGCGATCATGGTCGGCATGCTGCACCAGCAGCCATGCCGCTTGAGCGCCCATGACCCCTACAAGTTTTTCACCGGGCCAGCCATGCCGGGTGATGATTTCCTTCATGGCACGGGTATGGCGCTGATCGATTCGCCGATCGAAGCATTTGTTTTTGAAGGAATCCTGCCTGGCACGCTGATCATGTTTAGCCATCCATAAGAGACGAAGGAAAGGGATTTGTTTGGGGCGAGCAGAGTACCCACGACGACCTGTCCCGCCGGTAACGAAATCACGCGATTAAGAACGGAAGCCAGAAGATTCATTCAGAGGTTGTGTTCTCACTGACACGCATTCTGCAAATGCTCATCGAATGTCTCTGAGAACTCGTGAAACCCTGAGCCGTCACATTTGGCTCGGAAAAAGTAAAAGGCGGTCTCTTCAGGGAAAGCTACCGCGCGCAATGCACCCAGTCCTGGGTTGGCGATCGGCGCCGGAGGGAGACCTTCATAGATGTAGGTGTTGTAAGGGGAATTCAACTGCAGATCCAGCAAGGTTAATGGGTTTGTCCACCACGTTTGCTGCAGAATGTTGTAGCCGATTGCGTATTGGACGGTTGGATCGGCATCCAGCTTCATATCAATTCTCAGGCGATTCAAATACACCGAAGCAATCAGTGCTCCTTCTTCCTCGTGCACCGCCTCGCGCTGCACCATAGAAGCAAGTGTGACTGCCTGATATACCGTCAGCCCCTGTCTATCGAAACCGTTCCTGATATCCGGCGAGAGACGTAAGCTGAAATTGCGGATGAGTTCATCCACCAGCTCGTCAGCTGTCGTTTCGCGCGGCAAAATGTAGGAGTCCGGGTAGAGGAAACCCTCCGTGGTATCGGCATCCGCTAAGAAATCGAACTCCTCAGGCGGTGTCTGCGCGGCAGCCAGGAACTCATCGTACGTAACAGGCAGGCCGGAGGTCGGTAGGGATTCGGCGATCTCTTCCATCCGCCAGCCAGGCAGAACTACAAAGGTCACATCCTCGGGAGTCGCGTCCTGCATCTCGTGGGCAATGTCGATCGGGGACATCGCCGCGCTGAGCCGATACTCCCCCGCCTGGATGGATGTATCCAGTCCTGAATAGACCAAATACGTGCGGAAGGAATCGGCGTCCCGGATCAGCCCAACTTGCTCCAGGTGGTTGGCAACGGAATTCACTGGCTCGCCCATTTCGATCATAAAAACCTGTTCCGCCCCCATTGGATCCAGCGGGCGCGTGAGCTGCCTGCCAGACCACAGCAGCATCGCCGAATACTGCACGCGTTGCGCGAATGTAAGCCACGGCGCGGGCGGACCATAGATCCGTGCGGCTCGCAATGGGATATGAATGAAAACGATGTACAAACCCGTGAGAAGGATGAGCACGATGAAGAGAGCAATGAGTTTACGCATGAATCGGTAGTTATTCAACCATCGGTTTATTTGCTTCGAGATAAGACTTCAGGATCATGACCGCCGCGAGCTCATCCATGTGGCCGGCCCGCTTTTTTCGAGAAACGCCCATCTCGATCCTTGCAGCGCGCGCATCCTGCGTACTGAATGATTCATCCCACAGGACAACGGGGATTTGAGTCTGCTGCTTTAAGGCTTCGGCAAATCTGGCAGCGCGCCTGCCTGCGGGCGTGGGCTTGCCCTCTTCATCATACGACTGCCCGATCACAATCAGGGCAACCTCATTCTCAGCTGCCAGATTGGCAACCTGGGCGGCATCCATGACCCGCGAGACATGCTGGATCACTTTCAGGGGGCTGGCGATCGTCGCGGTCGGGTCGCTGATAGCCAGCCCGATATTCTTTTGGCCATGATCAACTGCTAAAATTCTCATAGTTCTCTCTTTGCCATCAAGGAATCAACGACACCAGTGGTCGCTTTTCTGCGAACGAAGTCTGGAGATCCTTCGGCAGGCGCAGGACAGCGCTTCGGATGCTATAAGCCTATTGCGTCACAACTGAGATACGGAATGGGACGATCGGCACCCACGGCCACCATGCAGGGGAGAGGCGGATTTCCGGCGAAGCTGCCAGTGGAAGACTTTTCTCGAGGCGTGCCTGTGCATCGCGCCGGCCCACGCCCTGTACAATCTGCGTCACCTGGGCTGCATTGATCTGCTGAACGATCCGGCGTTCTGCGCGCATGGTCCAACGCGTAGAGCCATTTTCGCTGCTCACCGGCTGA
>DASTFG010000506.1:0-6407 GCA_035708785.1 Anaerolineales bacterium | reverse complement strand
ATAGCCGGGGAGGAAATTGGAGCAGGCTGGCAAGCCGCCAGGGAAGCAAAAATGAACAGGCACAGGCGCCGTTTCATCCAGCGATTGTATCAAAAGAAAATTCAGAGGATCGGCTCGGCGAGCGCCGAGACTCTCTCGTCATACAGGTCCATGAGCAGCTTCGTAATGGCACCCACATTCCCCAGTCCGACCTGCTGTTCACCGATTTTCACTACGGGAATGATGCCGCGTGAACTGCTGGTGATGAAGGCTTCATCGATATTCGGGATTTCACTCATGTGTAAAGCTTTAGACCGGATCGGTAACTTTGCCCTTTTGGCCACCTCTAGTACTGCCTGCCGCGTCACCCCGGATAACGCCCCGCGTCCGGCAGTACAAAGCGTCCCATCGCGAACATAGAAGAAGTTGCTGGTCATCCCTTCCAGGACCCTGCTGTTTCGGATGAGCAGGATCTCATACGTCTCACCCCGAATCCGCCTTCTCTCACCGGACGACTGCGCGATGAACGCAGTTTGTTTCAGGGATGGTTTTTCCCGGCGGACTTGTGATAGCTCCACGTGGACGCCGCGCTCATACATCTCTTGGGGCAAATCCTGGAGCGGCTGGAGAAGCACATAAATCTCACCGGGTTCTCTGGATAGATTGAGGATCAACCTGACACGGGCCTCATGCGGCCCGAGCGGTTCGAGCGTACCGGCCAGTCGCCGCCGCAATGCGTATTGATCCAGAGCCACCCTGACCCCTTCCGCCTTCGCAGGGAGGTACAGCCGATCCAGGTGCGCATGCAGACCGATCACTTTTGTCCGCCCGGCGTAGGTACGGAAGGTCGTATACACACCCGAGGGAAGCTCTACGGTGATGGAGTCAAGATCCTGTAAATCAAAATAGAGCTCCTCGACTCCAGCGCGTGAGAATCGGTACGTGTAAATCGATCGTGACATCTCGGCTGAATAGGAAAGGTCGAACAGGGCGTCTATAGGCTCGGCGCTCTCCATCTTTTGATACGATCCGCGAAAGGCGGCCGGATCTTCCTGGCGCGGAACGGATACCAGCCAAGCTCACCACGGATTGCCTGCTCCTTCAGCTCAGTAGAACCCCAAACCAAAGAGGCTCCAAACGCGCCCAGCAGGGCGGACACCCAGTTATTCGAGAAGAAAACTGAGCCGATCACGCAAAGGATCCCGGCGCCCAGAACATACGGCCACCACAAATAGCCGAAATACCGTTCGCCGCGGATCACCCAGACGAAACCCAGGCCGATGGTGAAGAGTGTAGCGATACCGATCGAAAATCCGAACCAGCTCATGCAGGAAGCTCCTTCGATTGCCTCAGCTCCTCGTTCGAATACGGAATCCCACGCGGGTCGCGGTCCAGCCAATCGATGGTCGTGGCTTTCGAGTGAGTTGCCATGATGCGAGCATGACGGGGGTTGTGCGGGTTTGCAGGCGCGTGACCTTCTCTGACCCGATTTTGCTGGCGATAGAATTCGAGAGCGTCCCAGAGCAAGGTAACACCCAGAATTCCGCACACAGCAGACAGAGCCAGGTTTGAAGTTCGGAAAGCAGCGATCTCGAGCCCGGCACCCAGGACAAGCGCGAGGGCGGATGGAATCCAGATCCGCTCCACGTCCCGTTCAATCTTCCGCACAGAAACATGACCGAGCCAGACCCCAAAAAAGGTTGCCGCCGCGCAGGCAAGTCCGATTAGATTCAGTTGCATAGCGACTCCATGAGCCATGATTATACGCGCTGTGAAATTGGAACCTCTTTTGTTTGTTAAGTTCTCAACGAACTCTTAAAATTCACAAACGAAATCCAGCCTGCCCGCTGCATACATTTCCTCCGCCTCTTTCAACAATTGCATAGCGACATCATCGTCCACGTAGGCCTCTCCACATCCAGGACAGAGACGCGCCGGCACGCTGTTCACGACCAATCTGAATTCCCCGCGTTCAAAGAGCACAGACGTGAGCCCATCAATGATTTCAGACTGCCTGCAAATCAGGCAGATCATGATCGGCGACTCTTGAAATCTTGGTTCCATCTATTTGAGTCAGGAACGTAAACCGTAATAAGGGTCACTTCGTTTGCTTTCGCGTTCTCAGCAGTTACTACATGAATCGGACGCTTTCCTTGAAAGCACAGTATCAAGCGACTCGGCTCGAGCACTTCTGCGGTGTAATCTTCGATCGTTTCCCCCGCTTGAAGCGCCTGAGAAACTTTCTTGGGAGAGATATCGCGTTCAAACATACGCTGGATGGCATGGACACGAAAGATGATTTTGGGATTATTCATTCCTGGAACCCCGTCCTGTAGAGTTCATAATACATCCCCTGATTTGCCAGTAGCTCGCTATGCGTTCCGACTTCGACAATCTTACCATCATGGATGACCACGATCTTGTCTGCGTTGATGATCGTCGAAAGTCGATGTGCGATCACAAAGGAGGTGCGTCCCTTCAAGAGAGTCGCCAGCGCCTTCTGAATGATCTGCTCGGTCTGGGTATCCACCGAAGAAGTCGCCTCGTCGAGAATCAGGATGCGCGGATCGGCCAGTAAAGCGCGCGCGAACGAGATCAACTGCCGCTGGCCTACGCTCAAGAGCGCGCCGCCTTCCTCCACCGAGGTTTCGTATCCATTCTTCAGACGCATGATGAAGTCATGCGCACCGACAGCTTTGGCAGCGGCCATCACTTCCTCATCGCTCGCGGTCCAGCGTCCGAACAGGATATTCTCCTTCACCGAGCTGTTGAACAGGAACGGGTCCTGCAGCACGATCCCCATCTGCCTGCGCAGGGACGATTGTGTCACGGTCCGCAGATCCACACCGTCGACGAGCACGCGGCCCGAAGTCGGGTCATGGAAGCGGGTGAGCAGCTTGACGATCGTCGTCTTACCCGCGCCCGTCTCCCCGACCAGAGCAACCGTCTGTCCCGCGCGTACCTCCAGATCGATATCATCTAGGACCAGCACTGGATCATCGGAATAGTGGAAGGAAACCGACTCGAACCGCACATCCCCCTCGATGGGCCCCATTTCCGCCGCATCTTCCGCATCCTGCACTTCGACCGGCGTATTCAGCAGTTCCAGGATTCGCTCGCCGCCCGCCATCGTGGACTGGAGCGTGTCGAAGCGGCGGCTCAGGTCGCGGATCGGGTCGAACAGCCGGTCGATGTACAGAACGAACGCGATCAATACGCCAGCCGTGATGGATTCACCCAGGACAGCCGTCCCGCCGATGTACACGACGAGCGCGGTCGCGATCGCGCCGAGCACGTCTACAATGGGTGTGAAGCGCGAGGCCACTTTCGCCGCGTCCAGGCTGGTCTCCAAAAAGTAGCGATTCACATAATCTTTGAAATTCTTATAGTTGTGCGACTGCCGCGAAAAAGCCTGCACGACGCGCACACCGTTGACGTTCTCTGCCAGCACTGAGTTGGTCCAAGAGACCGCGGCGCGCACCCTGCGGTAATTCCTGCGCGCAGCCCGGCGGAACAGGATCGTGGCCAGGACCATGACCGGCAGGACTGCAAAGGTGAGCAGCGAGAGGCGCAAGTTGAGCGTAAGCATGGCGATCAGCGTCCCAATAATGGCGAGAGAATTGCGCACGATCGCAAGGACGGCCCAGGTAACGAACTCGCGCAGGGTCCCCACATCGTTGATGACTCGGGTGATGACGCGCCCGACGCTGTAGCGGTTATAGAAGCTCAGCGACAGCCTTTGCAGATGGTCGAACATCGCCGTGCGGACATCGTAAAGGATGTTCTGTCCCACGCGCGACATGATCCGGATCCGGAAGATATTGGTCACCAGTTGAACGAACGAAACGCCGAGATAGATCAGAGCGATATTTCTGAGCGCAGTGAGGTCATTCCTGCCGATGCCTTCATCGATCGCAAGTTTGACAAAGTATGGTCCGGAGACCGCCGCTGCCGTCACGATCACCATAAAGAGCAGGGAGACCAGCATCTGACCGGAATAGGGCTTCAGGAATTGCAGCAGCCCACGCACGACTTTTGGGTCATAGCCCTTATCGAGCTGCTCTTCGGATTGGGTGATATAAGCAGGGGGGATGATTCTGGTGGTCATAAATCACTGATCTTCCCGCTGAGCGAAGGGGCCGTGTTCTTCTGCCTCACCCCGCATCCGCTCAGCGCGGAGGTTACATCTCATCACGCTCCCTTAAGGGCATCACCTTCTCTTCATACAATTCTTCCAGCTCTTCCGCAAACCTGGCATGATCCACCAGTTGCAGATCATGAATCTCTTTATACAGGCCCCCGCGCGCCAGCAGCTCCTCATGCCTGCCGCGCTCGACGATCCGGCCCCGGTCCATCACCAGGATGAGATCCGCGCGGCGGACGGTGCTCAAACGATGGGCGATCACGAACGTTGTCCTGCCCTCCATCAGGGTATCCAGGGCGGCTTGAAGCAGTTTTTCGGTCTGGGTATCGATGGAGGAAGTCGAATCATCCAGGATCAGGATGCGCGGATCCATCAACAGGGCGCGCGCAATCGCAACCCGCTGGCGCTGCCCGCCCGAGAGGGTCACACCGCGTTCGCCAACGATGGTCTCATATCCGTGGGTGAACCCTTCGATGAACTCATGCGCCTGGGCAGCCTTTGCGGCCGCGATGATTTCAACCATCGTCGCCTCGGGCCGGCCATAGGCAATGTTGCCTTTGATCGTATCCGAGAATAGCAGGGAGGTTTGCAGGACAATCCCGATCTGCCTTCTCAAGGAGACAAGATCGATGTCACGCACATCCACCCCATCCACCAGAACGCTTCCCTCTGTGACATCATAAAAGCGCGGGATGAGGTTTACCAGCGATGTCTTTCCCGAGCCGGTGGGACCGATCAATGCGACCAGACGGTTCGGCTCAACCCGCAGGCTGATCCCGCTCAAGGAGGCGGTTCTCTCATCCTGGTACTTCAGCCCTACATCTCGAAATTCCACTTCCCCACGTAATTTTTCGAGTCTTACGGCGTCACGCGGCGAATGGATCGCGGGATGTGTATCCAGGATCTCGAAGACACGCTGCGCGCCCGCCGCGGCTTCCCCACCCGCGTTGACCAGAGAGGTCAACTGCTGTGCAGGCTCCGCCAGCATCAGGATGTAAGCATTGAATGCAACAATCGAGCCGATCGTCAGTGTGCCATCCATGACCATTTGTCCGCCGAACCAGAGGATCAAAACGATGCTGACTGTCGTCAGCCAGTTCGTGGTCGGCATGATGCGCGACCACTGGTCGATCACATGGACCCAGGTTGTGAACACCTGCTTGTTCGCCGTTTCAAAGCGCTTGATTTCGTAATACTCGCGCGCAAACGCGCGCACCACCTGTACACCCACTACGTTCTCCTGCAGCCGGTTAGAGACCTCGCCAACCGCCTTATCCACCTCGAAGAACAGCTTGCCGACCTTCGTACCGAAACTGGATGTCATGAAGACAAGTGGAACGATGGGCAGCAGTGCGATCACTGCGAGCCGCGCGTTGTCAGCAACCATGATCCACAGGATGCCGACAGAAAGGATGACAAACCGCACCAGCTCGGCGACCCCACTCCCGGCAAACTTTTCGATCGAACGGACATCCTCGATGCAGCGCGAGATCAGTTGTCCACTCTGGGCATGGTCGTGATAGGCGAACGGCAGATATTGGATATGATCGTACATCCGGTTACGCAAGTCATAGCCGACGTTCGCCGCGATCCACTCGGACAGATAGCGGTTGCCCAGGGTCAATAAGGCAGAGGCAAGCCCGAGCGCCAGAAGAAGAAGCGCAGCACGCAGGAGATAGTCCGTATCACCGCGCGCCAGGCCCTCATCGATTACCGAGCGGATGATGCGCGGCACAAGCAGGCTGAGTCCCGTAAGGCCGAGCAACAAGAACAGTGTCGCCAGTATTTGCCAGAAATATGGTTTCAGGAAACTTCGTATTCGGAGTAGATGTTTCATACGGGATGGTGAGGATACCATAAAAAAAAGACTTCCGATGTTCCCGCAAGTGATTTTCGTCAGTTGTCATGAGCCTCGTTTCACCCTATACTGAATCAGTACGACCTCTCAAAGGAGGAAGAATGCCTGAAGCGCGTAAGAAGATCACCCTGCCCTACTTATTCAAAAAAGTTGCCGACGGCGAGCCGATCACCTGGCTCACCGGGTACGACTACCCGACCGCATACCTGCAGGAGCAGGCCGGCATCGAGATGATCCTGGTCGGCGACAGCCTGGGCATGACCATGCTCGGATACGAATCGACGCTGCCCGTTACCATGGACGACATGCTCCGCCACACCCAGGCCGTGCGCCGCGGCGCGCCGACCACTTTCGTCGTGGGGGATATGCCCTACATGACGTACCAGCCCTCCGTGGAGACCGCCATCCGGAATGCGGGACGGTTCA
>DASTFG010000505.1:0-3633 GCA_035708785.1 Anaerolineales bacterium | reverse complement strand
AAGCGCAAGAATACTCCAATTCATCTCGAATCAACTATATCCCCGGAGTAACACGTGTTACTCCGGCAGCGCCGGTTCGACGGTCTTTTTTGAGAGATATTCTGAATAAACCCTCGCAAGGCTTTTGCACCAGAAACCACGTCACCGGACGCCGAGCAGAAGCTCGATCGTCAACTGGTCGAGCCGTTCGTACTTCCAGCCGCGCCCGCCCAGCGCCTCACGGTCAAAGGGATGGGCTCTGAGCGCCTCCGCCTTTTCAGTGGAGTACGTCCCGGAGAACGGGTTCATCGCGCCGTCGTCTGCATGGATCTCGGCCAGCAGCGCCTGGATCTCCTCATCCGCGTTGAACCGGGCGGCTTTCTCCTTCAGGACGAGATAGGTGCGCATGCAGCCGCGGGCAAAGTCCTTCACGCCCTCGTAATCCTCTGTACGGTAGGCGTGCGCGTCGAAGTGACGCGAGCCGTCGTAGCCGTGATCCTCCAGCAGCTTGACCAGGAAGAACGCGCTCTTCAGATTCACCGAGCCAAAGCGGAAGTCCTGGTCGTAACGCCCGAAGGCCTGATCGTTCAGGTCGATGTGGAACAGCTTGCCCGCCTCCAGGGCCTGCGCCACGCCGTGGATGAAGTTGAGCCCCGCCATATGCTCATGCGCCACCTCGGGGTTGACACCCACCATCTCGGGATGGTCGAGCGTTTCGATGAACGCCAGCATGTGCCCGGTGGTAGCATTGTAGATATCCCCGCGCGGCTCGTTGGGCTTGGCCTCCAGGGCGAACCGCAGGTCATACTTTTTATCTATCACATATTCACACAGATAGTTCATGGCCTCCCGCGTGCGCTTGATCGCATCGACCGGATTCTTGCTCGCATCGGTTTCCGTGCCTTCACGCCCGCCCCAGAACACGTAGACCTGGGCGCCGAACTCCACGCCCAGGTCGATGGCGTTCATCGTCTTCTGCAGGGCATAGGCGCGCACTTTGGGATCGTTGGATGTGAACGCGCCGTCTTTGAAGACCGGGGCGCTGAACAGGTTGGTGGTCGCCATCGGGACGACCAGGCCGGTCTCCTCGAGCGCCCTGTGGAAGTCCTTCTTGATGGCATCTGCCTCGGCGGGCGCCGCGTCGATGGGGATCAGGTCGTTATCGTGGAAGTTGACCCCATAGGCGCCGACCTCCCCCAACAGATAGACCAGCTCGGCGGGCGTTTTCACCCCGCGCACCGGTCCCCCGAACGGGTCGCGGCCAATGTTGCCGACGGTCCATAGACCGAAGGTGAATTTGTGTTCGGGTTGGGGCAGATAGCTATTGTTCATCAGAAGCTCCTTGAATTTTCAACGATTACTTGACCGGATCATTCAGGATATTAGCACTGTTTTGCAAAATGCATGAATCCACTGGATCACCGACGGGCTGCGCACATCAACCTTAGCCAAGCCAGGCTTATGCTATACTTACAAGCCAGGAGATAGTATGACAGAACTAGAGTTGGTCATCTCGGAACTCGAAAAGCTGCCTCCCGACGAGCAAAGCCAATTTGCGGCGTGGATACTGGAAGAATTACATTCCGAACAGCGCTGGTCTAAACTGTTTGAAAAATCCAGCGACGCATTATCAGACCTTGCGGATGAAGCGCTAGAGGAACATAAAGCAAATAAAACGAAAAAACTTGATCCCGATACTTTATGAACTCCCATATCACGGAAAAGTTTCGGAAAGCCTTCGCAGAATTGCCTGCCGACGTTCAAAAACAAGCGCGGCAGGCATATCGTCTATTTATAGAGAATCCTCATCACCCAAGTTTACGGTTCAAATCGATCCATCTCAGCCGCCCTATTTATTCCGTGCGCATTGGGATGAATTATCGGGCGGTTGGCATTCGGAATCAGGGTGACATTATCTGGTATTGGATTGGCTCGCATACCGAATATGACAAGTTGATTCGGCAGCTCAGGAAAGATTAATTTCCCTACGCACTCCAAATGGCGCTGGTTGGCGAACACTGGCTAGGGCTCTTACACCCTCAGTATAAGGTCAAGAATACCCTGCTGTGTGAGGCTTGAATCACGTCTTCTTCCTGCTGCCCGCGATCATATCGACCGCTCGCAGCCATGCGTCCCTTTCGCTGCCAAACCCCTCCTCGCTGAAGCGATAATCGTTCTTACGGATGAACTCTCCCAGCTCAGCCTTCAGGTCCTCGAGCTTTTCGCGGTGCATGCCCAGAAGTTTCCCTCCCGCAGCCTCGTCCTGGATCTGCTCGAGCGCAAGCCGCAGGTGCGGCAGGCACAGGCCGTCGGAAGCCTGTAAAGCATTCGTCAATTCCGGGGTGTCCAGCTCCTTCACCAGCGCGGACAGGATGGCGCGGGTCGCTTCATCCCGGTGCTCGCAGGCCGGACAGCGCTTTCGAGGTGTAAGTGCAGCCACGATCTTCGCGATGAACCTCCGCACCGGCTCGGGGAGCTGCCCGGGCAACGAGCTCTGGCGGCGTGGCGCGCGCGCGGGCGTCCCACCGTCACTCAGCTGCTTGAGAAGGGAATTGACGATATCGTGGTAGAGAATGGAAAACCCGAGGGGATCGCCCAGGCGCTGGTCTACGGCCAGCCAGCCATGCTCACGGCAGAAGCCCAGGCTGGCGCGCAGCCGGTCACGCCAGGCAGGCGAGTTGACATTTTCGTAGAAATGCTGATCCAGGTAGCGCTCGATGCGCTGTCCTTCCAGCCGGCAGACGGGACATCCTGGCTTGCGGCAGGCCTCGGATAATTGGTGAGCCGTCAGGGTCGGCAACGTTCTATCGATCCTTTCGAGAGGGACTTCGGACAGCGGGGGCCATTGGGTCAGGTCACAGTGTAACCCCCTTTCCTGAATTCGAGAATGAGTCTTGCGCGGCCGGTCCAGCATAGGGCTTTCCCGCATCCCGCCGGGAACTTTCCCTATACAAAAACTTCCGGGTACCTCTTATGATCGGCCTGGAGACAAGTAAGCAATGCCCGCACAGCCCGGCAGCAGGAGGAGAGGCATCGAAACGTCCTGAAACAAAGGTGGACCGTCGAGAAACCCTAAAGTGAATAGGTGATCAGATGGATATTGATATTAATGAATTGCTTTTGACAGCCCTGCGGGCCTCGTTCGTCTACGTCTATTTACTGATCATTGTGCGCGTGCTGGGCAAGCGGGAGATTGGCGCTTCCACAGCCTTCGACCTGCTGGTCGCTCTCATGCTGGGCGATGTGGTAGACGAAGTGATCTATGGCGACGTCACGATCCTGCAGGGAGCCGTTGCCATGGCGATCATCGGGGTCTGGCACCTGGTCAACTCGTGGGCAAGCTTCAAGAGCAAGATTATCGATCAGCTGACCGGCGCCCCGCCTACGGTGCTCGTGAAAAACGGCAGGATCCAGCATAAGGAGCTGGCGAAGGAAAGACTCAATGAGAGTGAGCTATGGTCCGGGCTGAGAATGATGGAAGTTGAAGATGTCAAGGAGGTCAAGCAGGCGACACTCGAACCCAACGGGCAGATCAGCGTCGTGCTGGAAGACTGGGCGAAGCCCGTCCAGAAGCAGGACTTATCCGAGACCAAACCAAAGACAAAAAGCAGGGCAAAGGCCAAGACCACAGACGGGAGGTCGTAAAGGCATGGA
>DASTFG010000504.1:0-7133 GCA_035708785.1 Anaerolineales bacterium | reverse complement strand
CACCCGACGACCTCGATGGCGCCTGACGCGGCCATCGGTCTTCGCGCGCCCGCGGTCCGCCGCTCCATTCTGTCCGATTCAACCCTTACGACAGAATGGAGGTTCCTTATGGAAACAATTCGGGGCAAAATGTCCCTTGATCTGACCGCCTCAGAGCTGCAGCAGAGGCTCGCGGGCTATAAACATATCCAGCTGGATCTAGGCACCGGCGATGGGCGCTATGTGTGCCGCATGGCAAGGCAATATGAAGAAGGATTTTTCATCGGCGTGGATGCCTGCCGTGAGAACCTGCGCGCCAACTCACAAAGAAAATTACCAAACGCTCTGTTTGTCATTGCCAGCGCGCAGGCGCTGCCATTCGAATTGAATGGACTGGTATCCCATATCACGATCAACTTCCCCTGGGGAAGCCTGCTTGAGAGTCTCCTGGAGGAGGAAAGCAATCTGGGGAGCAGCCTTTGCTCTGTAACCGGTCCATCGGCAGGCATGGAGATTCACCTCAACGGCGAGGCCCTCGGCGCAGTCGGCTGGACGCTGGAGAAGGGTGTAGACCAGATCCAGTGCATCCTGAATGCAGGAGGCTGGCAGACGAAATCCCGGTCCTGGCTGGATGCCCGCCTTTTGCGATCGTTTCCTACCACATGGGCCAAGCGCCTTGCCTTCGGACGCGATCCTCGCGCCGTTCGATTGAGTCTACAGAGATCGTAAAAGCCATCAGCACCATGACCAGCACAGCCTTGGTTACGGCTGAGGCTGTGCCGTTCTACCACGCTAGAACCTTGCCAGCCTTTCTCCGATCAAAGCCCGGTGGGCTGCGCGCATACAGGCATCCATCACCACCTGTAAGCCGGCTGCCCGGGCCCTCGCCGCCGCCTCTTCGTTGACAATTCCCTCCTGCATCCAGACCGTCTGTGCACCGGCCGCGATGGCAGACTCGACGACCGGCGGCACATCTTCCGGGCGGCGGAAGACCTGCACCACGTCGATTTTTTCGGGGACGGACTCCACGTCTGGATAAGATTTTTCCCCGAGGATCTCGGTCGCGGTCGGGTTGACGGGAATGACCCGATAGCCCTGTGCTCTCAAATAAGAAGCAATCCCATAACTTTCCTTGGCCGGATTGGACGACAGGCCGACGCTGGCAATCGTTTTTGCCGACTGGAGTATCTCCTTCATCATCGTTTGCTCATCGTTCATGTGTATTCTCTCCTTTGATTTGTTTGGGCAGGATGATCTTGAACTTCGTTTCACCGGGCTTTGATTCGACCAGCAGCTGGCCCTGATGCCGGTTGGCGACGATATCATGTGAGATATGCAGCCCCAGTCCCGTTCCCTGTCCCGGCGGCTTCGTCGTAAAGAACGGATCGAAGATCCGGGTCTGAATATCGTCGGGAATACCCGGGCCGTTATCTGCGATCTCGACAACAACCCTGTTATCTGCTTCGAAGGTTTTTATTCTTAGCTCACCTTTGCCGCTCATGGCGTCGACGGCATTGTCAATGATGTTCGTCCATACCTGATTGAGCTCGCTTGCGAATGCCTCGATGCGCGGCAGGCTGGGAGAATATTCCCGCTTGACGGTCACTCCCTTCTTAAGCTTGTGCTGCATGATAACCAGCGTGTTCTCCAGTCCCTCATGCACATCCACTTCGAGTAATGGCGCCTGATCGAGATATGTATAGGACTTGATCGCGTGGACGATCTGCGAAATCCGTTCGGTGGTTTGCAGGACTTCCGACAACAGTCCCATCATCAGGCAGCCTGTGCCGAGCCATTGAATCGACAGGTGAAACAATGCCGGCGATAGCTGCCTTTTCAACTCTTCCAGCGCCTCGCTGTTCCAGCCGAAACTGACCATTGCGGGCGCAAGCTCCCAGGCGGACTCGGTCCCGTTCGTTTCCAGCCAGGCCTGAAGCTGGTCCACGAGATCAATCTTTTCAAGCGCATCAAACTTGAGCGGCGATTCGAAACGGCGCGCGGTTTCCTGCATAAAGCTATGGAACCACTCTGTTTGATTCTCTTCGAAGGCCGCGACTTCGATCCGATGGGTCAGGCCCAGCCATCTGGCCTGCGTTTCCCCCAATTGAGACGCGCTCCTCTGCGCCGCCGCGGCGGGGTTATTCAGTTCGTGTGCCAGTCCGGCACTGAGCGTTCCCAGAGAAGCCATCTTTTCCTGTTGGTGGAGCAAAGCCTCGTTCTGCGTCAGACGCGAGATCACCCAGTGTAAGACCGTCAGCGCCACGGTCGAGCTCGAAGCGAGCAGCTTTTCAAATGCTTCCTGCGGAATGCGCAGCGTTTCGCCGTCCGTTTTCGCAATGACCGTGGCATTACGGGGCCCGCGTGAGAGCAAGGCCATCTCTCCCACTACATCACCTGGAGTCCGCAAATCGATCTTGATCAGCGATTGCCCCGATTGTTTCTGGACCTCAAATTCGCCTGCGAGGACAACATAGGCACAGTCGCCGAGGTCGTTCTGCCGGATGAGGATCTCACCGGCGCGCAGGGAGACGGGCTCGGCATCATCCATGAGCTGCTGCAACTCCTGATCTGACAAGCCATTAAAGAGCGGGGATTTTCGCAGATCCTGCAGGTTCACAGTGTTTTCAGATATTCTTTGATCAAAGCATGGGCAATCGCGCCCTCACCGACCGCCGAGGCGACCCGATGGTTCGTCCCATAGCGCACATCACCTGCCGCGAAGATACCGGGGACGCTGGTCTCCAATAAATATGGGTCCCGGTCGAGGGTCCAGCCTGGAGGCGGTTTCTTTTCCACCATCAGGTCGGGGCCGGTAAAAATATAGCCCTTGTCGCTGCGCATCACGAGATCCGCAACCATCTGACTCTGCGGCCTGACGCCGATGAACACGAACAGCGCAGCCGCATCGCACGTCTCCACCTGGCCGCTCTTTGTATTCTTGATGACGATTTGCTCGAGCGTATTCTTGCCTTTGACCTCGAGCAGATCTGTGTTGAGCAGTATCTGGATTTTCTGGTTCCCTGCCATCGCGTCGACCAGATATTTCGATGCAGTGGGCTGGGGTCCGCGGATCAGCACGGTAACCTTGCGCGCGAAACGACTCAGGTACATTGCGCCCTGCGCGGCCGAATTGGCGCCGCCCACGACAAAGACATCCTGGTCCATATAGTGCATAGCTTCCGTGTAGGCTGCGCCATAGTAAATGCCTGCACCTGTCAGCGTGTCCGCGCCCGGCATCCTCAGGGTATGGAACGATGCCCCGGTGGCGATCAGCACCGCATGACAGGAGATCTCGGTTTCGTCTGCAAGCCGGATAATGCGATACTCATCTTTGATGGAGACCCGCTTGACTTCCTGCGCCGACAGGATCTCCACGCCGAATCGCTTGGCCTGCGAAACGGCGCGGCGGGCAAGATCGTCTCCCGATATGCCCGTTGGAAAGCCGAGGTAATTTTCGATCTTGGGGCTGCTGCCCGCCTGCCCGCCCGGCGCGGCCTTTTCGATCACGACACAGCGCAAGCCCTCCGAGCCGGCATAGACTGCAGCCGCCAGCCCCGCAGGTCCGCTGCCGATTACAACCACATCGTAAAACGGCAGAGCTGCACGGATCTGCAAGCCAACTTTTTCGGCCAATTCCTTCAGATCTGGTTGGATTAGTACCTTTCCATCCGGGAAAAATACAACGGGAAGCTGGGTATTTCCTGAGCAGGCTCCTTCCACCAGGTCACGTGCCTTTGAATCCTTTTCGATATCCAGCCACTGATACGGGATTTGATGTCTCGTCAGAAAGTCTTTGACCTGATGACTGGTCAGCGACCACAACGTGCCCGCGACGCGGATTCCCTCATAGGGCAGGCGAACATGGATCTTCCAGTCTTCCAGCAGCTCATCCAGGATCGGATACAGGCGCTCCTCCGGCGGGTGCCAGGGCTTCATCAGGTAATAGTCCAGCCCTACTTCGTTGATGGAATCGATTGCAGCCTGTGTATCTGCATACGCTGTAAGCAGCACGCGCTTGGCTTGCGGGAAGATTTTGATGGCCTCCTCAAGAAATTCCACGCCGCTCATTTCGGGCATCCGCTGGTCGACCAGGAAGAGTGCAACAGCCTCGTTGCGCTGCTGCAGCTTTTTCAGGTAGCTCAGCGCGGTCCTGCCCTCGTTGATCGACAGGATGCGGTAATCCTGCCCGTAGTGTGCACGCAGGTCGCGTTCGACGGAGTTCAAGACAGCAGGGTCATCATCAATCGAAAAAACAACAGGTTTTGCCATAGATCATGCTCATATTGGGGGTGGTGCTGGAGTCATTTTATCATTCAATACTTGAAAATACGCGGTCAGCATATAGCCCGGCCAGTTAACCCTTTCGTAATCTATGCACTGGTCCAGCATTGCATGCTTATCCTGTGCCTATCGACCCGGTGCCTGCCTCCATCGGCGTGGAGATTCCGGGCTCGCTGGATCTGGACGAGCTGAAAGGCAACCTCGGTAACCAGAATTATGAGATTCCCACCGATTTGGATCTAAGCCAGTATCAGTCTGTAGTGATCTGGTACCAGCCACTCCGAGTTCCTTTCACCGGGGTGCCTTTGGGGACGTAACTCTACTCCATAATATAGAACATCCGAAGCCGTTTTTGCTTCAGATGTTTTGTTTTCGGCTGATAGCAGCCGGTCCCGCCAGTACTTTCTGCATCGACAGGAGGCCCAGCCTTTGTTTGAACAATTTGATCAGAACATCGGCTGGGAGTGTAACAAGCAGTTCCATTTCAACGTTCTATCTCATACAAGGGGTAGTTTGCACTGCCACTTGAGATGCATGTCATAGGAGAAAATTATCATGATCCCACTTGGTGACGATAACAGCGCCCGCAGGATTACGCCGGTAGTCACGTATATTCTGATTGCCATCAACGTGCTGGTCTTCTTCCTGGAATTGAGCGGTGGAGAGGCATTTATTGATCGCTGGGCGTTCGTGCCCGCCCGCTTTCTGGCCGATCCAATCGGAGACCTACCCACGCTCTTTACATCCATGTTCATGCATGCCGGATGGCTGCACCTGATCGGCAACATGCTTTACCTGTGGATCTTCGGCGACAATGTGGAGGACCGTTTTGGGCATGTGACGTACGCAGTCTTTTATATCCTGTGCGGGCTGGGCGCCACCTTCGCCCAACTGGCTGTGAGCACAGGGTCGAGCGTTCCAAACGTGGGCGCCTCGGGCGCCATCGCTGGGGTACTGGGCGCTTACATTTTGATGTTCCCGCGCGGCCGGGTCAACATGTTGATGGGCCGCATCATCGTCGCGGTGCCGGCTTACGTCGCCCTCGGCCTCTGGATCCTGTTGCAGATCGTCAGCGGTGTTGGCACATTCACTGCCTCCACACAGACGGAAGGAGGGATCGCTTATATGGCACATATCGGCGGCTTTGTCGCCGGCATGATCCTCACATTCGTGCTCGGTGGGACCAGGCGAGCTTTGCCTTCTGCAGGATCTTATCGGTAGTCGATCAATTTTCTCAATTCTTACAATCCAAGCAAGGAGAATCTTATGAAAAAGTGTAAAGACATCATGACGGAAGACCTGGTCTATGCTTCCCCGCAGGATGCTGTGACCAGAGTTGCACAGCTGATGAAAACCGAAGATATCGGTCCGGTCCTCATTGTGGATAACGAAGAGAGCAGAACGCTGGTCGGTATCGTCACCGACCGCGACCTGGCTCTGAAAGTGGTCGCCGAGGGCCGCGACCCGAATACGACCAAGGTGGATGAGGTGATGACGCGCAAGCTCGTCACCTGTCGCGCCGAGGACGACGTCGACGTTGCCATGAAGGCCATGGCCCAGTATCAGTTGCGGCGCATCCCGGTTGTAGACGATGGCATGCGGCTCGTCGGGATCATTGCCCAGGCCGATGTAGCGACCCGCGCGGGCGAGCCGGAGAAAACGGCTGAGGTGGTGAAGGAAATTTCCGAGCCTTGATCGGCAGGAACAACGCCTCCGATTGATCTGGGAAGAAAACCATCATCTGGGCTTCCGAAACCAGGCACAGGCTTCGGAAGCCTCTTCAGATTCACTTCAGCTTCTGTTCGAAGAACTGCCTTGTAAAACCGATCAGCTCCGCCGGCGAGGGAACTTCCTCAGGATTGCTCAGACCGTGGCCACCGCCCTGCACGATGATGAGCTGTGCTTCTACCCCTCCCGCAATCAGCTTATCGTAGAATTCCTGGGACTGCGCTAGAGGGACAGTCTGGTCGCGGTCGCCGTGCAGGATCAGAAAAGGCGGGTCGTCCGGCGTGATGTACGTCACGGGGCTGGCTGCCCGGAAGATGGGATGCGCCGGATCTATTGTCCCAAAGACATGCTGCGCCATCCCGGCATAGGCGCTCGAGTAGCCAACGGTTAAGTCTGCCGGACCGAACAGATCCACCACAGCCTGTACGCGGCTGGATTGATCCAGGTATTCGCCCACGTCGAATCCCGCTTTCTCGTCGGTAACGCCCAAAAGGCTGACTAAGTGTCCACCCGCGCTCGCTCCCATTGCGCCGATTCTCTCCGGGTCGATGTTGTATTCGGCCGCGTGGGCGCGCAGGAAGCGAATCGCGCACTTGACGTCTTCGATCATGGCGGGGAATTTATATTGCGGCGCCAGGCGATAATCTACCGAAGCGAGCACGAAGCCTGTATCGAGTAGGGACGAGGCGTAAAATATTTCCAGTTGCCCATCCTTGCTGCCCTGGGTCCAGCCGCCGCCGTGGACATAAACAACGATCGGGGCAGGCGCGTCCATGGAGCCTGGAAAATACAAGTCGAGCCGGAGCGGAATGCCATCCATTGTGCAGTAGGTAATATCTTTATAGATTTTGCCGGCGTGGCCGCCAGGCTCATGTCCCTGCGCCGGCGGACTCGGAGTTGCAGTTTGTGTATTGGTTGGCTCGGTGGCCCGGGCTGGGACAAACGTGGGAGTGGTATTTTCGGGTGAGCTACAAGCAGCAAGTGTCGTCAGTAAAACAATCATGGTAGCAATCAATCTCTTCATCATCACAGTTTTAAGAATTTTCCTCAGATGGGTTCATCACTTACAAATCGTGCGGGTCGAACATGGCGGGCAATGATAACACTCTTTTTTATTCTTTCAACACGAGCTTCGCTGCATTCTT
>DASTFG010000503.1:0-18230 GCA_035708785.1 Anaerolineales bacterium | reverse complement strand
ACCCAGCCTCCGATGCAGCTCCCTTTCGAAAATGGCGCGATCTGGTCCTACACCGGCGGTCCGCATGGCGGCTGGGATTCGGGTTCTGCCTGGGCCGCGCTGGATTTCGCTCCCCCCGGTGAGGCCCTAGGATGCGTTTCCAGCGACGCGTGGGTCGTTGCCGTGGCCGATGGACTGATCCTGCGCGCGGAGGATGGCGCGGTCGTCCAGGATCTCGATAACGATGGCTACGAACAGACGGGCTGGACGGTCCTCTACATGCACATCGAAACGCGCGACCGTATCCAGCCAAACACGTACGTGTATGCCGGAGAGCTCATTGGGCATCCATCCTGCGAGGGAGGCTTTTCGAACGGCACCCACCTCCACCTGGCCAGGCGCTACAATGGCGAGTGGATTCCTGCAGATGGAACTCTTCCCTTCAACCTCGACGGCTGGATCTCCAGCGGAAACGGCGTCGAGTACGATGGCTACCTCACGCGCGGCGGCACCGTCCTCGAAGCGTGGGAGGGCAGGTTCGAGGACCTGAACCAGATTTCAAGGTGAGTATCGGCGGCCGTCACGCTGACTTGACCCTGCACGCCTTGCGAACTGCTTCGTAGTGACAGTCACCATACAGGTATAATTCCTTCCAAACACGGACTCATTGTGAAACGACCCATCGTCCTTCTGATTGCCATCTCATATCTGATGGTTTCCTGCAGTGGGAATGCATCGCTGTGGGGACAATATCAAACTCCCACTCCCCCGGGCGGGATCCAGCCCTCGCCATCCCCACTTCCAACCATTGTCAATCCGAGTACATCTACCCCTGTCATTACGTTGACACCCGAAGCCACGGTCACGCCAACCGCCACCCGGTTCGACGAGGTCTTCGTGACCCAGGAAGTCGCCTCCCAGATCGAGAGCACCCCCACCCTTCAGGGCGGCAATCCCACAATTCTGTATTATACGCAAAGCGGAGACTGGCTCCCTGCCGTGGCCAGGCGGTTCGGGGTGGATGTGACCGCGATCACCTCGCCAAAGATCCTTCCCGAAAAGGGTCTGCTGGATCCTGGCACCCTGCTGATGATTCCCGATGTTCTGGACCGCTCTGTCCCGTATACGTCCGGACTGCAGCTTCTGCCGGACAATGAATTTGTGTTCACTGCAACCGCTGTAGATTTCGATACCGCCGCGTACGTCCGGGATGCGGGCGGGTATCTCTCCGCGTATCGCGAGTACCTTGGTTCCACAGGCTGGACCAGCGGAGCGGGCGCGCTCGAACGGGTTGCAACCGAGAACTCAGTCAATCCACGTCTGCTGCTCGCCATCCTCGATTATGAATCAGGCTGGGTGCGCGGCAGGCCCGAAAACGACTTTCGGATCACCTATCCGCTTGGCTACGAGAACTTCCGCAACAAAGGGGTGTATGGACAGATTAGCTGGGCGGCCAACCAGCTTTCCATGGGTTATTACGGGTGGCGTTCGGGGACGCTGACAGAGATCCGCTTCAGCGATGGCAGCAGCCTGCGGATCGAACCGAACCTCAACGCCGGCACGGTCGCTCTGATGTATTATTTTGCGCGCCAGCACAGCCTGAATGAGTGGCTGCGGATCATGGATCAAACCGGCGGTTTTGCATCGTATTACCAGAACATGTTCGGCGATCCATGGTCGCGCGCCGATGCGATCGGTCCCATCTTCCCGCCGGGCATCAGCCAGCCCGAGATGGACCTGCCGTTCGAGCCGCGTGCAGCCTGGGCATTCACCGGAGGACCGCACGGCGCCTGGGAGACGGAGGGTCCGCTGGCAGCCCTGGACTTTGCTCCCGCGAGCGCGACGACAGGCTGCGACCCGAATACCAGGTGGATCCTCTCTGCGGCACCCGGTCTGGTTGTGCGGTCGGGAGCTGGCGTCGTCGTTGTGGACATGGATGGCGATGGCTCCGAGCAAACCGGCTGGAATATCCTCTACCTGCATGTGGCCGCCAAGGACCGGGTAGCTCAGGGAGAATGGGTGGATATCACCAACGCCATCGGGCATGCATCCTGTGAAGGCGGGATTGCCACCGGCACCCACCTGCACATCGCACGCAAATATAACGGCGAGTGGGTCAGCGCGGACGGCCCGATCCCCTTCGTCCTGAGTGGATGGACCGTCTTTGCGGGTGAAAGGCCATATCAGGGCAGACTCGTTAAGGGCGACAGGGAGATCATCGCCGATCTTTATGCCCAGTTGCGTTCGCTGATCTTCCGTGAAGATGATGAATAACAGGCGCCCAATGAGCCGCACTATGAACCTTAGCTCAACATGGAAGCACAGAGGGACAAGCGCAGCTCTGTGCTTTTTATCCTTTCTCCTGATTCTTTTCCTTGGCCTTTCCGCCTGCGGGCCGCGGTCGCTGGGCAGCAGCATCGAAAACATGATCACGCCGCTCGCGCCCACTCCGGTCCCGGCGCCGACCTCGGGGCGGCCTGAATACGGACCCGGCGAGCTTGTGGATTACATTGCACAGAACGGAGATTCGCTCCCTGCCCTGGCGGCGCGCTTCAACACAACGGTCGAGGAAATCCTGGAAGCCAATCCGATCATCCCGCGCGAAGCCACGACCATGCCGCCGGGCATGCCGATGAAGATCCCCATTTATTACCTTCCGCTCTGGGGCACGCCGTACAAGAGCATCCCGGACCACGCCTTTGTCAACGGCCCGGCGCAGATCGGGTTCAGCACTTCGGCGTTCGTCTCGTCCGTCTCTGGCTGGCTGAAGAATTATCGGGTCTACGCCGGGGAAAAGATGCGCACCGGCGCCGAGGCGGTCGATTACATTGCGACAAATTACAGCATCAGCCCGCAGCTCCTGCTGGCAATCCTGGAATATCAGAGCGGCGCACTGACCCAGCCAGAGCCGCCGGCCGGAAAATACATGCTCGGCTTCCGGCGGGTCAACTACGAAACTCCTTACCTGCAGCTCATCATCGCTGCCAATACCCTGAATAACGGTTATTACGCCTGGCGCGCCGGGAGGCTGACGGAAATCGAACTGCTCGACGGCTCGTTGTTCCGGCCAGATCCCTGGCAGAACGCGGGCTCGGTGGCACTACAATATTACTTTTCGCGGCTTTATACGGGGGATAAATACTACGGATCCATCGGACCCGAGGGCCTGGCGCGCGTCTACCAATCCTTTTTCGGCGACCCCTGGGCTGAGTCGGTCGTGATCCTGCCCGGAAGCCTTCAGCAGCCCCCCCTACGCTTTCCCTTCGTGACCGGTCAGCTGTGGGCCTATACCGGCGGACCGCATACGGGCTGGGGCTCGGGCGAGCCATTTGCCGCCATCGACTTTGCCCCCGCCTCTGAAAAATCCGGTTGTAAGCCTGCCGAGCCAGACCAGTACGCTACAGCCATGGCGGATGGGCTTGTCCTGCGCTCCGACATCGACGGCACGGTGATCGACCTCGACAAGGATGGAGACGAGCGCACGGGCTGGATTTTGTATTATCTTCATCTGGCAACCCAGGCGCGCGTACCGCTGGGCAAGGAAGTGAAGGCTGGCGAACCGATCGGGTATCCCTCCTGCGAAGGCGGCCGCGTGACCGGCACGCACGTTCACGTTGCTCGAAAATACAATGGGGAGTGGATCCTGGCCGATGGGCCTTTGGCTTTCAATCTCGAGGGCTGGGTCGCGCATAACGGCCCACAGGCCTACAAAGGCACCCTGACGCGCGGCGCCGCCATCGTGACCGCCTGCGAATGCTCGGATTTTCAAACCCATGTGGTTTCCGAAGTCAGGTAAGACGCGCCAGCCGATGGATCGGGCTACTCCAAGGACAATTCCTGCCATTTCCCCTGGAAGGTCAATCGCCGGTCCCCATTCCCTTCGTCCTCATAGATTTCATAATGCAATTCCATCGGGATCGACCCTTCGAACATTTTCTGCACGGGGCAGTATTTTGTGAACGACAGCTCGATGGAGCGCAGCACGGCCGTTTCATCCAGGCCCGTGCCTGTGAGGATATAAAGGATGACCGCGCTGGTAAAGACCTGGGGATGCTCGGCGGAACGAGGTGCATCCACTTTCACTTCAAAGCCGGTGATCTTCTGGCGCTTCTTCTGCAGGATGGAGAAAACGTCCATCGCCGTGCAGCCCGCCAGGCCCAGTGCGATCAGTTCCATGGGGCGCACGCCGCTGTCCGTTCCACCAAAGTAGGGCTCTGAGTCTAGTTGGACAGGAAATCCGGAATCTGGCACCCCAACAAAAATCATTTTCTCTTTCCACTGGACGGTTGCCTTCATTGTTGCTCCATGATGAGAGGGGCTACGTGCTTTTCGAGCATCCCGCGGCTGATGCCGCCCACCCACATCAACCGAGTCGTTCCGTCCCGGTCGATCACGAAGGAGCTCGGAAGATTCAGGGTCTTGAATGCCTGCTCGGTGGCGATATAGGTTGGGTCGAGCCAGACCGGGAAGGTCAACTTATAATCCTTGACAAACTGAAAGACATCCGCGGCCGGGTCGCCGTCGTTGACGGCAATGATCACAAATCCATTTCTTTCATGCTTGTCATAAAAGGCTTGCAGGGCCGGCATCTCTTCCTTGCAGGGAGGACACCAGGTCGCCCAGAGATTGACCAGGACGACCTGTCCGCGATAGTCCGAGAGCGAACGAGAGACGCCTTGCATATCGGTCAGGGTCAATTCGGGGGCGGGAAAATTGACTTCCACCGGTACAGTTGTAGGGACGTTGAGCGGCGACTCGTCCGACAAAATGAAATACGCGGAGGCTGCGGTCAGCACCAGCCCGAGCGCCAGCAGAATGAACGGCAAGGCCCTGCGAGGGGGAGCAGATAACCTGGACTCAGAAATCATTTGTTATACCAATTCTTAACAAGTATACCCTTGCAAAACGAGCAAAGGGAACAAATCAGGATGAATGTCCTCCAAAAGATGATATTTGCCACTGGAGTGCGCAGCCCCAGTCAGGTTAGTATGCATCTATGTTCTGCGGCTTGGATCTTCTCCCGGCGTTTCAAGGACTTGACGAGGAATATATAGAGCTGCTCAAGCCTTTGTTCGAAGCCTCCTCGTACCCCGCGGGCGCAGTCGTCCTGCGGCAGGGAGCACCGGCAGATTATTTTTACCTCGTTCTGGATGGCATGGTCGAAGTGTCGTTCAAGCCCGAGGATGCCCCGCCGATCACCATATCGCATGTGGAGAAAGGCGGTTGGTTCGGCTGGTCGGCTGTCCTCGGGAGAAGAAAATATACCTCCTCCGCGACCGCCATTGAGACTCTGGGGACTATCCGTATCCACGGCAATGCCTTACGGGAACTGTGCGCGGAGCGGCCGGAAGCCGCCAAAATCATCCTGGAGCACCTGGCAGATAATGTTTCCTCTCGCTGGAAGGATGCACATAAGCAGGTAAAGTCCCTTCTGGCGAAAGGAATGAAGAATAAACAAGAATAGATCAAGATACGGGTGAGGGCAGGTAAGATGGAAACGGGAGCGCTTCGGCGCTCCCGTCTCTGCTTTTATTGAGAGGAACTCATATCATTCAGACGGACGGCTCCTGAAGAAGCGCAGGACGAAATAGCCGCCCAAAAGGATTAGCACCGCCGGCCAGAGATATTCAGCCAATCCCAAATAAGGCGTTCCAAGCAGCGCGCCGAAGATCAGCAGGATCGTTCCGGGGATCAATGCCCAGGACCGCTCTCGTCCACCCGGCAGGATGGCAACGAGCACAAAGGCGAGTCCCAACCCCAGAAAAAAAACACCACCGCCTGTATCGCCGGCGAACAGCTCATCCAGCACAGAGACAATACCGAGCGTGAGCAAAACGCCGCCAGGGATGATCGCCCACCAGTGCTCCGGGTGCGTAAAATATACCCACCAGAAGCCCAGGCTGATGCCGAGGAAGAAAACCAGCCCACCGTAGGCATCCAGAGAGTCAGGTAAAAACGAAGAGGCGGCCAGCCCAAACAACGTGAAGGCCGGGAATGCAGCCCACCAATTGTTGGGGTCAGTCAGCAGGATATAGAGGAAAACCGCGCCGCCTGCGGCGAAGATCAATCCCCAGAAGATCCCGCCTGCATTCGAGATGATGCCCATTGCATCCAGCAGGGAGAGCAGGCCACCAAGGACAAGCAGCACGCCAAGTAAGAGCCGAGGGTCAAACCGTCGCATTTTGATTCTCCTTTATGTGTCACTTCACCGTCACCGAGCCCAGCCCGGATTCGATATTGATCTCCGCCCGATCGGCCGCCGTCTCGTAATTGGAAGACTGGTACATGCCCGAATCCAGGCGCGGGAAGCGATTCGAATCCACGTTGACCGAGCTCACACCTTCCTTCACGCGGACACGAACCGCGACCGCTTCGGGGATGCGAATGTCCACCGAAGCCACGCCGGCCTCCACGTCCAGAAGTGATGCGCCGCGAGCGGGCATCACCACGCTCGCACTGCTCGCACCGGTCTTCAATTCGACCCGCGTGGCGGGCACATCCCTTAAATCCATGGTCACCGAACTCGCACCGGTCTCTACGCTCACGGTCGAGGGAATTTCCTGCGTGAGTCGAAATCGCCAGACGCCCTCAGAGGGACCGAGAAACGGAAGAAAAGACGGACCCGCCTCCACGCCGACCTCGAGCCGGTCACCGTTTAGGTGGCTGCGATGGCTCATCCCGGTTGCGGACGAGCCGACCAGGGCCTGGCCGGCCGGCGCGCCGCCGCGGATCTCGATCTGACCGGCGCCATGCGAGAATCTGAACCTGGCGCTTTGCGCGCCGCCAAGCGGAATGGAAAAGGTCTCTTCAGCAGAGCCGGCAGGACGCCAGTACACGCTGAGGATCATCCAGCCGCCGACCAGGATCAGCACGAGCGGCCAGAAAAAGGTGAAGACGTTCGCAATGAGCCTCTGGGCCTCCAAGAGGAACAGGATCCCCAGCAGGAGCAGGGCGCCTCCCCAGAAAAGGTTATCGCGTCTCATGTTGCCTCCCTGTGCCGCTTCGAACAAAGCCGCGCAGCAGAACATACAGGCCAAGCAGGATGAGCAGGATTGCCGCGCCGTAATCTCCCAATATGGCCAGGCCGCCAAAGAATGTCCCGAAGACGAGGAACATGATAATGCTGATCGCAACCAGATTCAATCCGCGGCCGATGTTGGCGCGGGTATCTTCGCCGAGCAGACCGGCCAGGATCACGCCGATGCCGACGAAGCCAGGGATCAAGGTCCACATGTAAGCCCAGGAGGCAAAATCCCCGGTCTGGTTCTGATAAAACAAAATGCCGCCAATCCCCGCCACGATGGATGCAGGGACAGCCATGCCGGGCGCGCCGGTGATCAGACCGATGAGCAGGATGAGCAGTCCCGCGCCGATCGTCCACATCGGCCAGGTAAAGTTATTCTCCAGCCAGTCCTGCACGGCCGGCACTTGCCGGGTGACCACCAGCCACCCGCCGAAGAGAATCAAAAGAATGCCTAGAACCAGGCTGGAACGGTTTTGTCTCATAGCAGCACTCTCCTTTTGTGGGTGAATTCATTAATATTGTACGACAAAAGAGGCCGCAGGTTGCTCTCAATCCACCGGAATTGCGGCGAGTCCTATCCGTTTGCCGCTCAGCGCGCCAGCACCGCCCTCGCCAAGGCTTCCAGCCCATCCAGATCGTCCAGATCCAGCCACTGCAGCATGATCCGCTGCAGTCCCGCCTGCTCCAGCTCATGCAGCTGCTCTTTCACCTCGTCCGCATTCCCTGCGACCACGCCGCGCTGGCGCAACTCCTCAAGGGTACGCTGGCGTGCACGCACCTTCTCCTTCAGCGCCGCCTCATCCTTCCCGAACACACAGCCCGTCATCATCGAACGCCGCACAGACTCGGGCTTTCTGCCGGCCGCGGCGAGCATGTCGCTAAGGCGCTGGTTCGTCCTAGCGAAATCGGGTGGGAGCAGCATCACGCAGTTCCACTCCTCTGCGTAACGGGCCGCAAGTGACAGCGTCCGTTTCCCATCGCCGCCAACCAGGATGCGCGGGCCGCCGTTTCTCTGGGGCCGCGGCAGCAGCGTCGCGCCGCGCAGCTGATAGTATTGACCTTCGAAACTTACCGGCTCATCACTTTGCAGTAAGCGGGTGACGACCTGCATGCCTTCTTCGAACCGGTCGAAGCGCGGTTTTGGGCCGAGCAGATCGAATCCGAAGAGGCTGTGCTCGCGGTCCTGCCAGCCTGCGCCCAGGCCCAGCGTCAACCGCCCGCCGGAGAGATCATCCACGGCGGATGCTGTCCGGGCGGTATGGACCGGATGGCGGAACGAGAACGGCGTGACGAGCGGACCGAACTCGATGCGCTCTGTATGAGACGCCAGCCAGGTCAGCGAGGTCCATAACTCAAGTGAGTCGATGTCAGGAGGTTTGGAATTGGTGAAATGGTCCGAGCGAAAGAGGCCGACAAAGCCCAAATCCTCGACCAGCCGGGCGAGCCTCTGCCAGCGCGGCCAGCTGAGTCCGTTCTGACCTTCGAGCATGATCGCAATCTCGAGCATTACACCTCCTTTTTAAGAAAGCAAGTTTGGCAAGGCAAGCCATTCCCCTTTGTGTTTTGGATGTTCCGACCTGGCTATGAGGGCCCTCTCGATCAGGCTTGTAATTGTCCGGGCGCTCAAGTCCTTTTGCCAGCCGAAGAGTTTGTTCACGTCACGTTCCTGGGCCGCGCCGACCGAAGTGAAGTACAGCTCGACCAGTTTCCGGCGGGCATCGGCCTCGCTGATATAGCGTGCTTTTTCAGGCAGGTCGGGATAATGGCGCGAAACGATCTCGTAAATGAACGAATACCTCCACGCGCCCGCCTCGGAGACGCCGACGGGCAATATCTTGAAGTCCGATTGCAGGATCTCCAGGGCTTTGTTGAATTCCGTCTCTTTGGCGTTTGCCAGTTTCGCGGCGCGGCGCAGGTCAAGGGTATTCAGCGCGCCTTCTTTTAGCAGAGCCTCATAGACTTGCTTGGCCGCCTGCGGCAGGCGTCCCTCTTCATAGGCCAACAGATAATCCTCTTCCGGCGAGCCGTAGTTCTCAGACAGCGCATAAAAATGGGGAGCAACCTCCAGCGAGATCATGGTCGCTTTGCGGCGCAGGATCTTTGCGTAGTACCAGATCTTCTTCCCCAACGCGTTATCCTTCCAGCCCCAGGTGACGTGACCGGGATCGTCATGCTTATCGGCAACGACCCGGTTCCCGGCGACGGCGGTCCACAGGCTGGGGAGGTCGATCCCTTTGATCGGCCAGAAATAGACGAAGCCGCGCGCGTTGACGAAATCCAAAGCGGCTCTCCGGGAGGAAACGCGCGGAGACGGAGGCAGGCGAAAGGTCCGGGCGCGGTGCGAATTCAGTTTTTTCAAATCCAGGCTGGGCATGAGTTGATTATATAATACCCAGGTCACAACTTGCGCCACCTAAAGGGTGAGAAGGCGCAATTGTGACCGTGAAGGGTATAATCTGCCGGTATGCGCGTTCTCTTTATTTTTCTCGACGGCATCGGCCTGGGGACAGATGACCCGGCGACCAATCCTTTTGCACGAGCGAAGATGCCGAACTTGATCCGCCTGCTGGATGGAAGGACTCTGCTGAGGGGCGCCGCGCCGTTCCATGGAGAGCGGGCCACGCTACTGGCAATCAATCCCGCGGTGGGTGTGAGCGGGCTGCCACAATCGGCAACGGGACAGGCGGTTTTGGTCACCGGCATCAATATCCCGGCGGAGCTGGGCTATCACTATGGGCCCAAGCCCAACCGCGAAGTCGCGGCGTATCTGAAGGAGGCCAGTCTGTTTTCCCGGTTCATCAAGGAGGGCAGGAAAGCTGCCCTGCTCAACGCCTATCCGCCGCGCTACTTCCAGGGGATCGATTCGGGCAAGCGCCTGTACTCATCGATCCCGCTGGCCGTGACCAATGCCGGGCTGCCGCTCTTCAGGCAGGACGCTCTCTACGCCGGCCTCGCCCTCTCGGCGGATTTCACCGGCGAAGGCTGGCGCAACATGCTGGGATTCCCAGATTCTCCCGTGATGGATCCGCGCCGGGCAGGCCGAAAGCTTGCCGCGCTGGCAAAGGCCTATGACTTCTCCCTGTTCGAATACTGGGCGAGTGATTATGCCGGTCATAAACAGGATATGGAGACCGCTGTCGAATTGATGGAGACTTTCGATGCTGTCCTCGGAGGGCTGGTAGAGGCATGGAGCGACGATGGTCTGATCCTGGTCACATCCGATCATGGGAACATGGAGGATTTGTCCACGCGCAAACACACAAGCGCGGACGTCCCCGCACTGGTCATCGGACACAGGACCGCCCGCGAGGAATTCACCCGCGGCATGAAAGATCTGACCGATATTGCACCCGCCATCTGGAAAACGGTGATGGGTTAACCCACGAAGCGCATGAAGACTTGATTCGCAAGCAAGCGCGCCTGCTGAGACAGCTTTACTCGGTCGCCTCCTACCTCGATTGCGGTTCTCGTCCCGCCCCTCCCCTCCTGAGGACTTGGCCGCGCCGGATTGGTGGCGACAGATTCCTCCCACTCCAGTAACCCTAATTGCAGCAACTGATCGATCTCCTCTTCATAGATGTGACGCATCGACATACCAAACCTCGCCTGAAATTCACTCTCGGAAACACCTTCCTGCGTGAGGCGTAGGCCGGTCATCATGAACTCCGACATATCGTCCTGTAAAGATTGTTTGTGATGATTGACAACTGCCGGCGTGAGGGGGAATTGGTAATTCGTAAGTGGGTAATTGGTAATTGAGTAATTAGTAATTGGGGAATCGGCGAGGCGGTCGATGTAGGTTTTGATCCGCAATACATTGGAGTAACGATAGCCCCTGGCATATCCATGGGCGCCGGCGCCGAAGGCAAGATAAGGAAGCCCCCGCCAGTATTGAAGATTATGGCGGCAGGCAAATCCTGGACATTTCTCCGCGTCTCGACTGCGCTTTGCGCCGCTCGACGCGATGTGTTTCGCCCAATTGCTGATCTCATACTGAAGATAGCCATATGCTTCGAAGGTTTCACCAGCCCATTCGTACATGTCCGCGGCGAGATCGGGATCCGGGAGCGGCAGCAACCCTTTTGCGGACCATCTCCCAAACGGCGTGCCATGCTCAAGGGTCAGGGCATAGGCGGAGATATGCTCGGGATGCAGATCGAGGATTCGTTTGACCGTGGTCTGCCAGGTCTTCAGATTTTGTTCCGGCAAGCCGTAGATCAGATCGAGATTTAAGTTATCGAACCCGGCCCTGCGTGCGGATGCCACGGCTTCGATCACATCGAAGAAGGTATGCGTACGTTCGAGCATACGTAGTTCTTCCATGTTCGCAGATTGGACGCCGAAACTGATCCGGTTCACGCCGAGCCTTCGCAATTGGAGAAGATTCTCGTACGAGACGGTGCCCGGGTTGGCTTCGATGGTGATTTCTGCATCCTCGGTCAATACGAAGCTGGCGCGAATGGTTTTGAGGATGGCACCAAATTGCTCCGGCGAGAGGAGCGAGGGAGTTCCACCGCCGAAGAAGATCGTGTGGACATTGATTGGGCTGTCCGGCAGTTGAGCAGCCTGGCGGCCGGTGAACTGGATCTCGCGGCACAACGCCTCCACATAAGCAGGAATAGCCGCCTCCTGCCCCGCGTAGGTATTGAAATCGCAGTAGGCGCAACGATGGGTGCAGAAAGGGATGTGGATATAGAGACTATGCATAGGCTCGTGGGCTCAGCGAGCAGTCCAGCTCTCCCGCTTTCCACCGGAGAGCCGGACTTTCCAAAAGCCGCTGAAGCTAGCCGGCAGGTTCCTCGTCTGTGGTCCTGGCTGTTGTGGTTTCGATGACCGCCTGCTGCACCTTAACAGGTTCTCCTGGAGATTCAGGAGGCTCCACTGTTGTGATGCGCTGCCGGGTCGCCTGGCCCTCTGGGGCAGAGCGGTTGAAATAACCCTTGACGCTGTCCAGCGTGTCCTTGCCCTGCTGCAAGATCCCGACCAGCGAATGCACCGGATAGGAGCCGCTGCCGATGATCAGGCCGGTGATGAGCACATCTAAGCGGGCAGGCACCCCGTCAATCCCCAACAGGGCAAACATTTGAAGCTGGCTGATCGCGGCCACGATCACGCCCAGCATCAGGCCAACGATGATGGAGGCGGCTCCCTTGGCTCTGATGTAGCTGTCGGAGGAAGTCACCGCCGCGAGGTTTCCTTCTGCATCTTTCAATCGCTGCTCCGCCAGATTCATCATCCGGTTGGCAACATCCATCCGGGCCTGCATCTCGGCGGTGAGCGCGGAAGCGGAGAGATTGCCAAGTTGAATGTTTTCCATTTCGGCGCTGTATCTGTCTGCCACCTGGGCCAGGAACTGGCGGGCCTGCTTCACCTCGGTCTCTGCGCTCTTGAGCCAGCGCAAGCCGCGGCCCAGGTAGGCAATCATCGTGCGCCAGTTCCCCTCGATCACGTTGAAGGTGGACTCCAGCGTTCGTTCGACCGCAGCCGCAGCGGCCAACACCGGCGCCAGGACGATCATCATAGACACACCGACATCCAGTTCGGCAGCTGGGGTCTCCCGAATGGGTGCAATGAACAAGACCCAGGCAATCAGCGCAATCCACAGGATGACGATCACTATAACCAGGACGCGCAGCCAGTTTCGCGTCCTGAAGAATTCCTGCTGCTCATCCCAGGTCGGAATACCGCCCTGGGGTTTATCGGATTCGACCGTACTAACCGGATGCATATTGAACCTCCTTGTTATCCTGACAAGAGTGATGGAGTGGAAAAACAGAGTGCTGAATTGAAGCCGTCAAGCCCTGGACAACCTCCTGAACCTCTGGAAACGAAAATCGGATATGCCACGATTATAAATCAGCGGCTGGACAGATTCCGCCTGGAAAACGAGGAGCTGCTCAGACACCGCAGGCGCGCCACCAGCACCGGTGGGATCTCGCTGAATTTCCCGCCCCAGCCCAACAGACTGTTTTGTGGATGCTCGGGCGGGAAGGCGCGCTCGGCAAAGGCGTCCAGGACGAAGCCATTCCGGAAACCCAGGTTGAGATAATCCTGCAGAGGGCGCTCAAAATACACTTGCGGCCTGGGCTGGTCCCGCAGGGCCAGGCCTTTTGCATGATAGGAAGTCATATAGCGCGAGACCTTTACAGAGTAGACCGTTCGGATCTGCCCCTCGATATCGGCTTCTTCGACCATGTGCACCGCGGAGGCATTGTTAAATGCAGGGTGCATCAGGGAAAAGACAAAGACCCCGTTCGGCCTGAGCAGCCCCGGGAGGATTCGAAAGAGCGGCTCGATGTCAGCCATATCGAAGAGAGCCATGTTGCACAGCGCTGCATCAAACACGCCTGCTCCCAGCCCGAGCAAAGCCGCTTCATCGCTGGCGTCCATAACGTGATATGTGATCCGGGAATCTGGGTTGAGGCGCGCCCCGGCGAACCTGATCAGTTCGGCAGAAAAGTCGAAGGCGGCGACGCTTACCCCAAGGGAAGCGAGGCGGCGGGAGGTCAAGCCATTCCCGCAGGCGATATCCAGGATGCGCTGGCCAGGCTGCGGGTCCAGAAAAGAAGCGATGGCCGGCCAGCACAGCACGTTGAAAAAGTCGTTGCCTTCATCGCCCATGCGCGCATCCCAGACCTGTGCATTGGCATCCCAGGCTTCATGGGAGATCTGAGCAGGATCATCATTCATGTGCCGGTTTTACCATAAAAAAGAAATGTTGCCTGGGTGTCATCTCAAGTACAATCAGTATCCACATCGAGGTGATTCATGGCAAAATTGTTTGTCTCCTACTCCAGAAAAGACTCGGCAGCCGCCCGAAAATTGATCGAGGCGCTCGCATCCATCGAACAGGATCCTTGGGTGGACTGGGAGGATATCCCACCCGCAGTGGATTGGCTGGAGCAGATCTTCCGTGGCATCGAAGCATCGGATGCCTTCCTCTTCCTCATCAGCCCGGACTCGATTGCCTCCGAGGTCTGTAATGTGGAGGTCAAACATGCAGCCAAGAACAACAAGCGCATCATCCCGATCTTGCTCCGGGATGTCGATACAAAGTCCACCAGCGAGATCATCCGAAAGCTGAACTGGACTTACATGCGTGAGGAGGACAATTTCGAGGAAGCGCTCACGAAAGTCAAGGTCGCGATCGAGCTCGATCTGCCCTGGCTGGAGGAGCACAACCGCCTTCAGGCCCGCGCCCTCGATTGGGAGCGCAGGAAAGAACCGAGCCTGCTCCTGAGCGGCCGGGCTCTTCGCAATGCCAGGAACATGATTGCGGCCGCGACGAGCAAAGATCCGACGCCGACGGAGCTGCAAAAGACGTATATCCAGCATAGCACCCGCCGCGAACGAACCCGAATCGGAGCCATGATCGCAGCAGGCATTGCCCTTCTTATTATGGCCTTCTTGACTGTTGCAGCCGACCGGGCTGAGGAACTGGCACGGCAGCACGAAAGGACTGCGGTCGCAAACGAAGCCTTCGCCAAAACAGAGCAGGCACGAGCGGAAGACGAGGAAAGGATCGCCCTCACAGCCCAGGCGATTGCCGAAGCACAGAGCACCATCGCGGCTGAACAGAGGCATATAGCGAATGAACAAAGGAAGATCGCCGAGGCGCAGCGGAGCGCAGCCAGGGCACAGATCTTTCAGACAGAGCGAGAGTTGTACGTAAGCACCCTGCTTGCCATTGACGCATTGCTAAAATCACCAGACTCGCCCTCTCCTGAGGCTGAGGAGATCCTGAGGAAGAATTTGAGTCTGCTGCCGATTCCCGTTGCACAGGCCGGGCAATCAGGCAAGATCAATTCCCTGGAATTCAGCCCGGATGGAAACACATTCGTAACGGCCAGCGCGGACTTTAAGGCCTGCCTGTGGAAACTCGAAGATGGGCAAGAAATTTTTTGCGTGCCCAGCGCCAGCGATACATCTGTGAACGATGCGGCGTTTAGCCCGGACGGCCGGATCCTGGTCATGGGCGACGATTCCGGGCTGGTCCAAATTGTGAATGCGGAAAGCGGAGCTGTCGAAAACTCATTCGATTACGATGCCGCTGTGAGAGATATAAGCATCCAGCCTGATGGGGAACTGCTTACGGCAGCCACCAGCAATGGAAAGATCCACATCATCGTCTTAACCGCAGAAGCAGACGAACGCCGGGAGATTTCTACCCTGCAGACAGCAAACCCGCTGAATGTGTCTGCGATAAGCCCGAACGGCCGGTGGCTGGCCGCAGGCTCGACCACAGGAAGTGTCACCGTGTGGGACCTGAACGATCTCAGAAAGCCTCCTGGATCCTACCCAATACATAAAGGCGAGATCCTCGCGCTTTCCTTCAACCCGCAGAGCAACTTCATTGTTACCGGATCCAGGGACAGGACCGCGAGCGCGGTCCTGACGAGCACAGGCCGTGTCGTTCTGCCGGTTATCAACGAAGACTCGGTCCAAGATGTCGCGTTTAGCCCGGATAGTTCGTGGTTCGTGACGGTCTCGAACGATAACCGGATCAGAGTTTGGGATATGGAAAGCGGGACGGAAAGGCTGCGCATGCTGCAGGATGGCGTTGTGACTGAGGTAGAGATCAGCCCGAACGGGCAGTGGATCGCGACGACCGGCGACGACCGGACGGTGCGATTGTGGAACGCGGCAACAGGGGCGGAAATATTGCAGATCCCCCTCAGGGCTGGCGGTTCCGTCCTGGCCTTCAGCGCTGACGGGAATCATCTTGTTTCAGGCGATCAAATCGGCGCGATCAACGTTTGGGATATTGCCGAGATGACCGTGCCTGCAAGTTATGTTTCGCTCAACGGACTGGCAGGAAACGTGACATACAGTCCGTCCGGTACTTTGATCGTCGCCTCGGATGCAAGATACATCTGGCGGCTGACCCCGGAATCTGTATCGAACCAGCGGCTGGCTCCGGAGGACGCAGAACGTATGAATTTCCGATCAGACTTGAAGGATGTCATCGTGAGCCCGGACTCCAGATGGCTGGGCGCCCTGACCCAGGGCAGCCAGGTCAACGTCTACCGGATCCAGGATCGGACTGTAAAGGGACTCCGCATCCCCACCAATATCCGCGCAATTGCCTTCTCACCAGACAGCCTGGCGCTAATCACAGGTGATGTCAACGGTAAAGTCCAGGCGTGGAACGTGAACGATACCGGTTTCATTAAAGATCTCCTTGAGGAGGAGTCGGGCGTGCTGGCGCTGGCTGCCCAGGGAAATCTCCTGGCAGTAGGACTCAAAGACAGCATCGCGATCCTGGACATCACGACAGAACAAGAGCTTCCCGGAATCCAGGCTCCCGGCGATCACTCCCTCCTGGCTTTTAGCGCAGACGGTTCCCTGCTCGCATCCGGTAATTCATCCGGGCAGATCAACGTCTGGAAATCTCAGGACGGCCAATTCAGCGCGGCCGGCTCTTTCACAAAAGAGCAGGCAGTCTCGCTGGCCCTCAACCCGCAGGGAACCGTGCTCGCAATTGGCACGGCCAGCTATGTCTATCTGATCGATCTCACAACCGGTGAAGAAGTCGGCCGCATCCCGCACAGAGACAGTGTAAGAGACCTCGCGTTCTCGCCAGATGGAAGCAGTTTGGCAACCGCCTCCTCCAGCGCGATTCAATTCTGGGATGTGGAGAAGCTCCAGCGGCAGCAGATCGAGAAGGACGATCTGATCGCCACCGCCTGCGCACGCATCCCGAAGAATTTCAGCGATGCCCAGTGGGGCTCACTTCTGTCTCTTTGTGAAAATTAAGGGGAAGACAGAATCCTATTGTTTGTCACTCTCTCGAAGGGACGCCCGGCGAGAACAAATATCTCGATCCTGAAATCCCCAGGGCCGCCTTTGCCCTGCCGGAGTTTTTCAGGCAGGATTTGTATGGATGAAACGCCATGCCCTCCCCTATCGTTAAGGATTATAAAAGGAGGAAGAAATGGATCCGATTCAAGGTTTGCACCATGTCACAGCGATGACGCGCGATGCCCAGCACAATGTGGATTTTTACCGGAATGTGCTCGGCCAGCGCTTCGTGAAGAAGACGGTCAACTTCGACGTGCCCGATACGTATCACCTGTACTTCGCAGATGAGATCGGCACGCCCGGAAGTGTATTGACGTTTTTTGCCTGGCCGAATACCAAGCGAGGCACCCGCGGGACCGGCGAGACGATTTCCCTGGCATACAACATCCCCGCCGATTCGATGGGCTTCTGGCAGAATTATCTTCAGGAACGGGGCGTTCAGCTGTTACCCCTTGAGAAGCGCTTCGGCATGGATATCCTGCCCTTCGAGGACCCGGACGGCATGCGCGTCGAGCTGGTCGAGTCCGAGGCCCCGCCGGAGATCCGTCACTGGGAGGAGGGACCGATCCCGCGAGAGCACGCGCTGCGCGGCTTTCACGGCGTCACCCTGTGGCTGGACGAGCTCGAACCGACCACAAACCTGCTGACCCAGGAAATGGGCCTTACCTACGTCGATAAGGAAGGGGACCGCTACCGCTTCAGCGGCGCGCCCGGGACGTTGGGAAGCGTCGTCGACATCCTGCATCAGGTAAGCCGGCCGGAAGACCAGCCCGTCGAAGCGTTCTTTGGTGGGGGGTCGATCCACCATATCGCGTTCCGGGTCCCGGACGACGCGTCGCAGCTGGAATATCAGGCTGAATTGCGGGAGGCCGGGCTCGAGGTCACGCCGGTCATCGACCGCAAGTATTTCCACTCGATCTATTACCGCGAGCCCGGCGGGGTGCTCTTCGAGATCGCCACCGAGCCGCCAGGCTTTGCCGTGGATGAGCCGGTCGCGTCTTTAGGCGAGAGACTCGTCCTGCCCGAGTGGTTCGAGCCGAACCGCAGTGCGATCGAGCAGGGACTTCCGGCGATCGATCTCAAGCCCGTTGAAATGGCGAGATAAGTACGTCGGATTATCGCAGATCCCGCCGGAGGCGGGGGTAATCCGACTTAATAAGGAAAACGACAGCAGGTCGGATGGATCATCCGACCTGCTGCGACTATGATTTCGGTCATGGCGTGCGCTTCCGGGGTGCGTTGCTCCTTAACTTTACAGTGTAAATTTACAGTGTATAGTTATTGATCCCCGCCCGAAACGGTAGGTCCGTTGCCCGTCAGACGCCTGCACCCGCCGGAAGTGCGGTGTGGGTAATCCGACCGGGTTTAGATTGTGCAAGTCGGATTGCCACCTTTCCCCGGCGGGGACCTGCGGCGGGGGTGCTTT
>DASTFG010000502.1:0-6433 GCA_035708785.1 Anaerolineales bacterium | reverse complement strand
TTCCTTGGCCTGGTCCTGGGCGCCACCAGCGTGAGCATCTCCGCCCAGACCCTCATGGAACTTAAGGTGCTGCGCAGCCGCGTTGGCCTGAGTCTGCTGGGCGCCGCGGTCTTTGACGATATCCTGGTGATTTTGTCGCTGTCCATCTTTCTGGCTGTTGCGGCGGGCACCGGGACCCTAGGCGGCGTGCTGCTGATCCTGGTCAAGATGATCGTCTTCCTGGCTCTCTCGGTGGCTTTTGGACTATGGGGGCTGCCCTGGCTGATGCGCCGGATTACCCGTCTGCCAATCAGCCAGGGCGTGCTGACCTTGGCGCTGGTGGTCATGCTTACCTATGGCCTGGCTGCGGAACTGGTGGGCGGGATGGCAGCCATCACAGGCGCGTTCATTGCCGGCCTGATGATGGCTCGCAGTGGAGAGAAAGAACGTGTGGAAGCCGGCGTACATGCCCTGGCGTATAGCTTGTTCGTACCGGTTTTTTTCATCAACATTGGGCTTTCGGTCAACGCGCGCGCATTGCAGACCGAGATGCTTGTGTTCGCTTTGGTCATCACCCTGGCCGCGATCATCGGAAAGTGGCTGGGAGCAGGGTTCGGCGCATGGCTGGGCGGACTGAACCGGCGCGAGGCAGTCCAACTGGGTGCAGGCATGGTCTCCCGCGGCGAAGTCGGCCTGATCGTCGCGAGTGTTGGGATCGATCAGGGCCTCGTCATGCAGGATACGTTCTCGGCCGTTGTCGCCATGGTTTTGGTCACCACGCTTGTAACACCGCCTATCCTGCGCGCCCTGTTCGCACCAGCAAAACAAGAGGCGCCGAAACCAGTACCCGAAGCCGAACAGGCTGCAGCTTCACCTGAGCCGAAAAATGAGGAGATAAACTGATGTATTTGATCTTGCTCGTGCTCAACAATCCAGATCAACTCGAACGTCTGCTCATTGCCTGGGAGGAGAAAGGCATTCGGGGCGTAACCGTCCTGTTCAGCACCGGGCTGGGGCGTATCCGTCAACTCAAGGGCTGGCGGGACGACATGCCTTTGATCCCGTCCCTGAGCGATTTTTATGAGCTTTCCGAAAATTTGAATCGCACCCTCTTCACGGTCGTCAAGGATGAGGCAGGGGTGGATGCGATCCTGTCTGCGACCGAAAGCGTGGTCGGCAATCTGGATGAAGAGGAAACCGGGCTGCTGCTCGTCCTGCCAGTCTCCCGAGCTTACGGCGTGGAAAAAGGGCGAGGATAAGAGCCAGCCGGCACCGGAGACCAATGCCCTATCCGCAGCTTTGCTTGCCTTGAAGAAAAACGACCTCATTGGCGGGCAGCGACCGGCCTCCCCCCTTCCTGGCTGCGTTTCGTGACCACGCGTAGCTCGCGCAGGTGTACTCGCGGCATACTTTGGAAAAAGATGCGGATAGAGACCTCAGCCCGTCTGCACACAACGATCCCACTTGTTTGCGGCATACTAACGAGTACCATTATTCTGATTCTCATGCACCGCGACTATCCGTATGTCGGTCACGATTACCGGTACTTTATTCTCCGCATGATCGACACGAAACTCTTCCTGCTCCTCAATGGCCCTACCATTCAATGGTACACACCCAGCTTCGGGGGTGGTCTGCCTGCCTATCCCAACCCCCAGCATATACAATATTCTGTCGTCCAGTTCTTTACACTGATCATGAATCCCTGGATGGCCGTCCTGGCCTCCACGTTCATCATCACATTTGCCGGTTTCATGGCCTTCGTGCAGTTTCTGGAAAAGGTTATGCAGTTTCATTGGACATCCAGCACCCTGGGGGCGATCTTTTTTATCGGCAACGGTTTTTTTATCGAGCATATGATCGTCGGGCACATCGGACATCAGCTCTTCCCCATCGGCGCCCTAGCTCTGAACGCGACCTTGAACGGCCGTTATGGCCTCGCAAAAGGCGCAGCCGTGGTCGCGCTTGTTCTGGCGATGATGATCCATCAAACCGGATTTTATCTGATCCTGATCCTTGCGCTTTCCTTCCTGATGCTCCTACCTCTCCTCCGCTTATATGACCCGGAATTTTTCAGTCCGGATCTGGCCCTGCGTAAGTTGGTGTTCGGGTCGGTGCTGGCAGCCGTAATCGCAGGCTCCAAGATCTATGCAGTCATGTCGCTCATGCAGTTATTTCCCCGTGTTGTCGAGGATTATTATCCGGTTGGAATCCTTCAAGGCTTGATCGGCCTGGCCGCCCAGTTGTTGGGCGCCATGTTTTTCGTTCCCTTTCTATTGCTTGCCCGGCAGGATATTTCTCAGCTCTCGGGCTCTCTTTCGAATGTGACCGGTGCCTATTTTGGAATCTGGGAGACAGATATTGGGCTTTCGCCTGTTTTGATCATCCTCCTCCTTTTCAGCCTCGCTCGCCTCATCAGCCGCGCTCGGAAAAAGCCGCCTGCAGTAAGGAGAGCATCCGGCTCAGTTTTCGCCTGGTTGATCCTGCTGATAGGGGTATGGATGACAATGGAGCTCACGCTATCCAGGGGACTGATCTACCCGTACATCAAAGGTCTCCCCATCCTTCGATCGATGCACGTGAATGTCCGCTTCGCGGCTGCATTCATCCTGCCGCTGATCCTGGTTGGCGTCAAGGAATACGAGATCCTGTCGCGGGCCAGGCCTCGGCAATCCCTGTTCGCGAGCGCTGCCGGGCTGGCAATGCTTTCCCTGTTTACCTACAATCTTTTTCCTTCCGATGTTCATTCCCGTCATTACGATCTGACACGCTCACTGCAGACGGATTCTGCTATTCGCCACGGCGAAAGGTTTCCCGTCGAGCAAGTAGCGGATGTCGAAGAGGAGGCCGTTTTCCTTGAGCATGCAACCAGCCTGTTAGATTATGAGCCGCTTTTCAGTGACCATGACCGGGTCAAAGGATATATACTCAAGGATACTGTCGCGATCCAGGTTCGGCCGGGCCCGGTGACGGAAACAGACGGCGCTTATTTCAATATGACCAACCCGGCCAGCCTCGTATTCCCGAGGCAGAACGGTCTTCAGCCATTTGAGCGGATCAGGATCGATGAAGAGCAGGAATTGCGGGCCTTTGTTCAGCGCAGACAACCCGGATGGAAGATTCCGAAAGCGCAAGTTATCCTCAACTGGGTCTCCCTCGGTTCGCTGGTTCTGGCGATCTATCTGGCTGTTTTCCACGAGCCTCTAAAGAAGCTGAATTCTCCTGCGAGCCAGGTCCGTGAGCGCCTGGCAGCGCGGAAAAGACCCTGAGCACGGTAAAAGCATATGGAGAAAGGCCAAAGCGTAGTATGATTTTGTTATTCCCGGAATGATTTAGAAGGAGCAGCGATGAAACTCCAGATTTCGATTAATGCGGTCCGGCATGAGGTGGAGTGTGCCGCCCCTGAAACCCTCTTAACCGTTGTTCGCAGACTCGGCTATTATGGCGTGAAGTTCGGCGATGAGCATGGGCTTTCCGGCGCGGACACGATCCTGCTCGACGGCAAGCCGGTCAACGCGGGCTCCATGCTCGCGGCGCAGGCTGAGGGGCATGACATCGTCACGATCGAAGGACTGGGTGAGCATCCTCAGCAGGGCTGGAAGAAGACTGAAGGCTTGCATCCTCTGCAGCAAGCATTCGTCGAATCGGGCGCAATCCAGTGCGGGTATTGCACGCCCGCCCAGATCCTGGCGGCGAAGGCACTGCTCGATCAGAATCCAAACCCGAGCGAAGAGCAGGTCCGGGCAGCGATCGCAGGCGTGTTGTGCCGCTGTACCGGTTATCTCAAACCGGTCCAGGCTGTGCTGAAAGCCGCGGCCGTCATGCGCGGCGACGAACCCATTAACTGGGATTCGGTCAACTGGGATCTGGGGAGTTGGGGCGATAAACCGGCAGATGACCAGCCGAGGGATCTCCCAAGCGAGCAATTTGCCAATCTGCTGACACGACCAAAGGTCGTTGTCACGCCGCAGACACAGACCTACCAGACGGTCGGCAAGCCGGAAAAGAAAGTGGACGCCGTCAAACTGGTACAGGGCAAGCCCGCCTTTACGGCGGATATTGACATGCGCGGCATGTTATATGCGCGTGTGTTACGGAGTCCGCACGCCCATGCCCGCATCACGAGAATCGACGCGAGCAGGGCCAGGGAGCTCAAAGGCGTCGCGGCGGTCCTCACCTGGGAGGATATCCCGCGCGTCGTGTATTCGACCGCCGGCCAATCGGACCCGATCCCGGGTCCGCTGGATTCGTTCTCCCTGGATCGCAAGGTGCGTTTTGTTGGGGACCGCGTCGCGTTCGTCGCAGCCGAGTCGCCCGAGATCGCCGAACAGGCCCTCGCTCTGATCGACGTGGAATACGAGCTCCTGCCCGCGATCCTGGATTCGGGCCAGGCGATAGCACCCGATGCGGTTCGGATTCACGATGAGCCCGAGTTCGTCAACTTCGCGGATTCTGATCCCGAGCGCAACCTGGCCGCGGAAATCCGTATCGATATCGGAGATGTGGAAAAGGGTTTCGCCGAAGCGGACGAAATCTTCGAAGGCGAATACGAGGTGCCCAAGGTGCAGCAGGCTCATATCGAGCCGCACGTCTCTGTGACCTACTGGGATGAGGATGATCGTCTGGTCATCCGTACCTCTACGCAGGTCCCGTTCCATGTCCGCCGGATGCTCGCGCCGGTGTTGAATCTGCCCGTCAAACGGATCCGCGTCATCAAGCCGCGCATCGGCGGCGGGTTCGGTGGGAAGCAGGAAGTGCTGATGGAAGATGTGCCCGCGCATCTGACCATCGCGACCGGGCGGCCTGTGATCTACGAATACACCCGCGAAGAGGAATTCACCGGCGCGCGCTCGCGCCACCCGATGAAGATCAAAATGAAAACCGGCGTCAAGCGCGATGGAACGATCACCGCCAATGAGATGTATGCTCTGTCGGATACGGGCGCCTACGGCTGCCACGCTCTCACCGTTACCGGGAACACCGGACATAAGGCCATGGCCTTGTATGTGGGAGATGGCGAATATCGCAGGTCGCCGAACATCCGCTTCTATGCGGATGTGGTCTACACCAACACGCCACCGGCGGGCGCGTTCCGCGGCTACGGCGTCCCGCAGGGCTACTGGCCCGTCGAACGGCACATGGAGAAGATCGCCCGCGCCCTCAGCCTCGACCCGATCGAGTTCCGCTTGAAGAACGCCATCCGGCCCGGCGAATATCATCCATTCAGCACGGCGTGGAACGAAGGTCGCGAGCCCCGCCCGGAGATCATCCATACCGTTGGGCTGGAGCAATGTGTGGCGCAGGGCAAGGCCGCGATCGGCTGGGACGATAAATACGGGAATGAATCGTGGCGGCGGGACGCTTCGCGCAACCTGCCCTCCAAGCGAAAGGGGATTGGCGTGGCCATGGTTATGCAGGGCACTGCCATTCCATATCTGGATATGGGCGGCGCGTCCATCAAGATGAACGACGACGGATCGTTCAATCTTCTGGTCGGCGCGACCGACCTGGGCACAGGCTCGGATACCGTCATCGCCCAGATGGCGGCTGAGGTGCTCGGTGTGCCCCTCGAGGATATGATCACCTATTCCTCGGATACGGACTTCACCCCCTTCGACAAAGGCGCGTATGCATCCTCGACCACGTACATCTCCGGCACCGCCGCGGTCAGGGCAGCCGAAATCGTCGCAAAACGAATCCGGGTGCGCGCCGCGATGATGCTCAATTTGGATCATCACGAAGGCATTGAGCTGGTGGACCGTCATGCGGTTGCGCCGGATGGCAGGAGCGTTTCATTTCCAGAGATCGCGTTGAATTCTCTGCACAAGGAGAACCAGGAGCAGATCATGGGCGTGGCATCCTACGTCTCACCGGTCTCGCCGCCGCCTTTCGCCGCGCAGTTCGCGGAAGTGAGCGTGGATCAAGAGACCGGCACGGTCACGGTGGAAAAGCTGGTGATGGCTGTGGACTCGGGCGTGATCGTCAATCCATTGACTGCCTCAGGCCAGATCGAAGGCGGGATGACCCAGGCGCTCGGCTACGCGGTCTGCGAGGAAATGCGTTACGACGAAAAGGGGAATGCGATCGAACGCGACCTGGACCGTTATCATATCTTCCGCGCGGATGAGATGCCCGAGCTGGAGACCATCTTCGTCGAAACCTTCGAGCCGAGCCATCCCTTCGGCGTGAAGGCCGTCGCCGAGATCCCGATGGACGGCGTCGCGCCCGCGGTCGGGAACGCGATCCTGGATGCAGTGGGTGTGAATGTAGATGATAATCCCGTCACGCCTGAAAAAGTCTGGAGAGCTCTTAAGGGGTAAAATCAATTTATGTCAAGAACCTACGTCATCGGACACGTCAACCCGGATACCGACTCCATTGCCTCGGCGATGGGGTATGCCTGGCTTCTACGCGAACGAGATGGAATCGACACCGTTGCGGCGCGCGCCGGCGC